>URWG01000011.1 GCA_900551495.1 uncultured Eubacteriales bacterium | reverse complement strand
TTGAGGTATTTTGCGTCGGCGCCCTCGGCGGTGTAGCTGTGCGGCGCGAGGCTGCCATAGGGCTTGCCGCAGACCTCGCACGTCGCCCTTTCCTTGCAGGTCGCCGTGCCGCCGCGGCAGGACTCATAGACCGCCGTCAGGGTGGCGTCGCTGTGGGGCATCGTTCCGGTGTAGGTCGCGTTCGTGCCGACGCTGGTCGTGCTTGTGCCGACGGTCAGCTCCCAGTGGGAGAAGTGCTGCCCTTCGGGGGCGTCGGCTGCCGTGTAGGTGATGGCGTCGCCGCCGACGACTGTGGCGGAGGAGCCCTCCTTAACATTGACGAGCGTCAGCGTGTAGCTCTGCTTTTCTGCAAAGCGGGCGTATTTGTTCCTCGCCAGGACCGGCTGGGTGACGGTGCTCACGGGCGCGGCGCTTGCCTCGTCCGCGCCGACCCAGACGCCGTAATTGGCGGGGAGAGAGGTGTATACCGCGTTGGCGGCGGCTTGCGTCGATTGCAGGACGACCGTGCCGCCGGTGATCCGATAGGAGCTGGCGCCGTCGGCGGTGTTCGGGTCAACATACAGCGCGCAGTTCTCCGTGGCAGTCGCCTTGACCTCCGCGCCTGCGAAATCGAGCACGCCGCCGCTCTGTAAATAGAGCGGGTAGCCGGCATTCAGGGTGAGCTTGCCGTTTTTGAGCGCTGCCGTGCCCTGCGTAACGACGACGCCGAGGTTGGCGCAGTCGGAGGCGAGCTCGCCGCCGGACATTTCGAAGCCGCCCGAGAGCTGCGCGCCCATGTTCGAGCCGGAGAGGCTGAGCTTACCGGCGGTGAGCTTGTTTGCGCCGTTGAGCGAGATCAGATCGCGCTTGCAGTGCTGAAAGAATACCTCCGTGCCGCTGAACTCGATCGCACTGTAGGCCATGATGCCGTCCGCAGCCGGCGTCGAGCCGGTGCCGGTGATGTTGAGCCTGCCGCCGGAGAGCGTGGTCTTGCCCGCGCCGTTCTGGAGCCGCAGACCCGTCTCGCCGCAGTTGAGATTGAGCGTGCCGTCGGACATCTGGAGCATACCGCCTGTGTCCTTGGTGAGCTGAATGCCGATCAGGGCGTTCACCGTGACGTTGACGTTGCCGCCGATCTTTAGTTTTCCCGTGCCGTTGTTGAGGTAGCCGCAGGCAGCAGCATTGAGGGTATGGTTGCCGCCGCTGAAATCGACGGTTCCCGTGCGCATGTTCTGGATCGCCGTGTAGACGTTGCTGATGCTGAGCAGACCGGCGTCAAAGGAGACCGAGCCCTTTGCATAGATGCCGATCGAGCCGCCTTCCGCGGTGTTTGTGCCCTTCAGATACAGCCGGCAGGTTTGATCGCTGCCGTCGGTCAGCGAAAGCTTCGCGTTTTCGTCAACATACACGCAGATATTCGGGGCGGTCACATCGACCGTGCTGCGCTTGAGCTCCGCCGAGGCGTTCGGCTGGAGATGAATGCCGTATGAGTCAGATGAGGTCAGCACAACGTTGGCGTCCTGAAACAGGAGCTTGCCGCCGGCGGCGCCCTTGTTTTCAGCGGCGACCGCCGCGGCTCCGGTGCCGTTGAGCGTCAGCTTGCCGCCGGCTGCGTTGCTGACGGTGACGCTGCCCTGTGAATAGAGCGGATAGGTTGCGTTGATCGTGCCGGAGCAGTTGCTCACGAGATTTGTCGTGCCGGGAGAAAAGTTCATGCCGGAGGTGAGTGTGCCGCTCAGATTCATGGAAAACTCGGTACCTGCAATATTTGCGGCGGCTTTTTCAAGCATAAAGACACCGTGAGCGCATTTCTGCGCGTCGAGCGTGCAGCCGCTGATCGTCGTATACCCGCCCGCGCGGAGGAGACTGGCGTATCCCACCTTATTTGTTGCCGAGTTGTCGGTCATGCTGAGCGTGATGTCCTGAAGCGTCAGCTGCGAGGCGGAGGAGATGCCGACGCGGGTCGTGCCGTCGGGCTCCGGATTCGTGACGCCGATGCTCTTGGAGTTGATCACGATCTTGTCGATGCTTTTGTTGCCTCTCTGCCCCTTGATCGTCGTGGCGGCATTGAGCATGAAGGCATGATTCGTCTGATCCGTTCCAACGTCGGAGCCGCCGATCGGGCTGCTGTCAAGCAGGTTGATCGTGGTCGTGCCGTTGACATCGATGGTCAGGCCGGGAATGTTGCTGTAGATCAGAGCATTTGTTCGGGAGGTGCTGATGGTCAGGTTGTTCAGCGACAGCGTTTTGGTCTGCGGGGAATAGACCGCGCTGCCGACCTCACCGGTATAGGTGAGATTGGTGCTTGTGAACCGGAATTCGTTGATGTACAGGTCATACTCCGTTGCCGCGAAGACGCTTGCCGGCAGCAGCGACAGGAGCAAACACACGATGAGCAGAATACTTGCCGGTCGTTTTTTCATAGGGACCTCCTTCATGATATGTCGGGTGAGGGATCGGAAAGGGAAAACTCAAATCTCATTGCAAGCGCGGAAAAGAGCGTCTGCATAACCTTATCGGCAATCCGGGTAATGTCGAGCTTGGAAATCGCGTCGATTGCCGCCTCCTGCTCCTCCTGCGGCACATGATAGGCGCCGAGCGCCATGCGCAGGAAGCGCTCAAACTTTCGCTGCAGGGTAAAGTAGATGTCGCAGGGACGCGCCATGTAGCCGAGCATGATTCCCGACGAGCCGATCTCCAGCTCATAGAAATCGCTCGCCTCGCAGTCGGGCAGATACGAGGCAAAGATGCGGGCAAGCCGCTCGGCGGTCTTGCGGTGGATGATCTCCGCCATCTGCGGCTGTGTGTAGACCTCCAAATAGATCTCGCGGATGTTTTCGTTGCGTTCGACGATTGCCATCTGAATCGCGGTTTCGACGGCATACAGCAGGACAGGACTTGCGTCTGCGCCGAGGAGCCGGGCGGCGGCATCGAACTGGTTTTCAAACATGAATTCCACCAGCTCCATCAGGACGCCGTCCTTTGTGCGGAAAATGTTGTGGAAGGTGCTCGAGGAAACGCCCGCCTCGGCAATCACGTCGGCAAGCTTCGTCTCGCGGTAGCCCTTGAGGATGAACAGGCGGACGCAGGAGGATAAAATGCGCCGCTTGGCCTCCTCACTGTCGTATCTTCTGGACAAGCACGAACCTCCTTTCAAATCAAGATTGAGTTGCAACTCAATCTCAGCACATAAAAACGGAAATTGCAAGAGGCGAACCGCACGGAAATGAAAAATACCCATTATAATATGTATCCCGAAGAGAAAATGTTCCGCTGCCTTGGCTCCACCTTTGGGGGAGCCGGCGCGAAGCGCCTGAGGGGGTTGTAATCCGTGCCGAAGGCACACCGCCATTTTTCACTATTCACCGTTCACTGTTCACTTGACGTTGCTGTAATGAGCGGGCACCGAAACGGTGTCCCCTACGGATTCTGTCGGTAGTGCCTGCAAGCGGCGGGGAATGATGCCCGAAATACGCAATTACGGGGGAGAAAATACAAAAATCTCCGTCTTGAACAAAAACGGGCGAAAAAATTTATGAAAAAACACAAAAAAGGGCTTGACATTCACGGCTGCGTGTATTATCATAGACGCGTTCGCGCCAAGGGGACAGCTCTGCGCGAGCACTGCGATGATGCAGGAGATTGCGTTGAAAAACGGTAACTTCTGCGGAGTATGTCCGGTCATCGGGCGGCTGAGGCAGACTGTGTGTGGCGTATATCGCCGCTGCATGGCGCTTAGGCCGGCAAACGTCGGTCTTTTTTCATGTGAGCGGAGTGATACGCACGGTTAAGCGTGCAGGAAATTGTCTCGACCGTACCCAGCAGACGACGAAAAACTGAGTACGTTTCAATCAAGGAGGAAACAAAACCATGGCAAACAGCATGATCCGCATTCGCCTGAAGGCTTACGATCATCAGCTCATCGACTCCACTGCGGAGAAAATCGTTGAATCCGCAAAGCGGAACGGCGCTGCCGTCTCCGGTCCCATCCCCCTTCCCACGAAGAAGGAGGTCGTCACCATCCTGCGCGCTGTTCATAAGTATAAGGATTCCCGCGAGCAGTTCGAGCGCAGAACCCACAAGCGTCTGATCGATATTCTCAACCCCAACGCGAAGTGCATCGAAGCCCTGCAGGGTCTCGACCTTCCCGCCGGTGTCGAGATTGAGATAAAGCTGTAATCTATATACATTATATAAGTTACGGCGATCCCTGACCGTCTGCCGAGGCGGTCCCGGGTCAAGTTGCTGAACCGACGGCTGCCCAATGGCTGCGTTCATCAACCAATAACCTAAAACGAAGGAGTAAACAAAATGCAGAAAGCAATCATCGGCAAGAAAGTGGGCATGACCCAGATCTTCGATGAGTTCGGCCACGTCATTCCGGTCACTGTCATTGAGGCAGGTCCCTGCGTCGTCGCTCAGAAGAAGACCCTCGAAAACGATGGCTATGTTTCCGTGCAGCTCGCTTACGGCGACGTCGCCGAGAAGAAGCTGTCCAAGCCGGAGCTGGGTCATCTCAAGAAGGCGGGTCTGACCGCCAAGAAGTACCTCAAGGAATTCAAGCTGGACAACGCTGCCGAGCTTGAAGTCGGCGCCGAGATCAAGGCGGACACCTTTGCCGCGGGCGACCATGTGGACGTCACCGGTATTTCCAAGGGCCACGGCTTCCAGGGCGCCGTCAAGCGCCACGGCACACACATCCAGAAGATGTCCCACGGCGGCGGTCCGGTTCACCGTCACGCCGGCTCCATGGGCTCCTCCTCCGACCCCTCCCGCATCTTCAAGGGCAAGAATATGCCCGGGCAGATGGGCGTGGAGCAGGTCACCGTTCAGAATCTCGACGTCGTTCAGGTTGACGCGGAGCTGAACATGCTCGTCCTGCGCGGTGCGGTTCCCGGACCCAAGGGCGGACTTGTCTATATCAAGAGCACCGTCAAGACCCTCAAGGTCGCTAAGGGCGATGCGGGCATCAGCAAGAACCCGCAGAAGGCTTCCGGTCGTAACCCGCAGAAGGCCTCCGCGAGAAACGGCTAAAGAAAGGAGAGTTAACGTATGCTTAAGACAAATGTTTATAACATGGACGGCAAGCAGGTTGGCGAAGTTGAACTTTCCGAGGCTGTTTTCGGCATCGAGCCCAACGAATCCGTTGTTCATGACGTTGTAAAGAACCATCTGGCAAACTGCCGTCAGGGCACACAGTCCGCTCTGACCCGTGCAGAGGTCTCCGGCGGCGGCAAGAAGCCGTGGCGTCAGAAGGGCACCGGTCACGCCCGTCAGGGCAGCACCCGCGCTCCGCAGTGGACGCACGGCGGCGTCGTTTTCGCCCCGAAGCCCAGAGATTACAGCTACACCCTCAATAAGAAGGTGCGCCGCCTTGCTCTGAAGTCCGTTCTCAGTGCAAAGGCTCAGTCCGAGAGCATCGTCGTTATCGACGAGATCAAGATGGACGAAATCAAGACCAAGAAGTTCGCCGGCTTCCTCGCAGCGGTCAACGCCGACTGCAAGGCTCTGGTTGTCACCGCGGAGGTCAACGAGAACGTCGTTCTTTCCGCCCGCAACATCCCCGGCGTGCAGACCACGTTTGCAAACCTTATCAATGTCTACGACATCCTCAACGCGAAGAAGCTCGTCGTCGATAAGGCTGCGCTGGCGAAGATTCAGGAGGTGTTCGCATGAAGACTGCATACGATATTGTGATCCGTCCGGTCATCACCGAACAGTCCATGGAAGCGACCGATCAGAAGAAGTACGTCTTCATGGTCGCCACCGACGCCAACAAGACCGAGATCAGAAAGGCTGTCGAGGAGATTTTCGGCGTCAAGGTCGAAAAGGTCACCACCATCCGCATGGACGGCAAGGTCAAGCGCCAGGGCAGATACCCCGAGGGCCGCACCGCCGCCTACAAGAAGGCTGTCGTTAAGCTGACTGCCGATTCCAAGACCATCGAGTTCTTTGAGGGTATGGTCTAATCCATCTCAATTAAAGGAGTGTAACGCAAAATGGCGATTAAAACTTACAAGCCTTATACCCCCGCCCGCCGCGGCATGACCGTGTCCGCGTTCGAAGGCGTCGATAAGAAGGCAAAGCCCGAGCGTAGCCTGGTTGAGACCCTGAAGAAGCATTCCGGTCGCAACAGCTACGGCAGAATCACCGTCCGTCATCGCGGCGGCGGCAACAAGCGCAAGTACCGCATCATCGACTTCAAGCGCAACAAGCTTGAAATGCCTGCCACCGTGCAGCGCATCGAATACGACCCCAACCGCTCTGCTTTCATCGCTCTGGTGAAGTATGAGGACGGCGAGCTTCGCTACATCCTCGCTCCCGTCGGCTTGAAGCCCGGCGATCAGGTCCTCGCCTCCGCAGCTGCCGACATCAAGCCCGGCAACTGCCTGCCCATCGCGAACATCCCCGTCGGCACCGTGATCCACAACATCGAGCTTCAGCCCGGCTACGGTGCACAGCTCGTCCGTTCCGCGGGCGTGGCTGCACAGCTGCTGGCGAAGGAAGGCGAGCTTGCGCAGGTCCGTCTGCCCTCCGGTGAGGTCCGCTACGTTCGGATGAACTGCACCGCCGTTATCGGTCAGGTCGGCAACATTGACCATGGCAACATCCACATCGGTAAGGCCGGTCGTACCCGTCACATGGGTATCCGTCCCACCGTCCGCGGCTCTGTCATGAACCCCAATGACCACCCGCACGGCGGCGGCGAAGGTCGCGCTCCTGTCGGTCGTCCCGGTCCCGTTACCCCGTGGGGGAAGCCGGCGATGGGCTACAAGACCCGCAAGACCAAGAACCGCACCGACAAGTTCATCATCAAGCGCAGAAACAGTAAGTAAGGAGGAAATGAATAATGAGCAGAAGCATTAAGAAAGGCCCGTTTGTTGCTCCTGAGCTGTATAAGCGCGTTGAAGAGCTCAACAAAACCGGTGAAAAGAAAGTGCTGAAGACCTGGTCCAGATCTTCCACCATTTTCCCCTCCTTCGTCGGTCACACGATCGCGGTCCATGACGGACGCAAGCACGTTCCCGTCTATGTGACAGAAGATATGGTTGGTCATAAGCTGGGCGAGTTCGTTCCCACCAGAACGTTCCGCGGACATTCCGGCTCCAAGACCTCCAATTCTAAGTAAGGAGGACAAGAGACATGGAAGCAAAAGCTAATCTGAAATTCCTCAGAATTTCTCCGCGCAAGGTCACCATCCTCTGCGATCTGATTCGCGGCAAGGACGCAAAGACCGCCTGCGCTTACCTCATGCAGACCCCGAAGGCAGCTACCGAGCCCATGCTCAAGCTCCTGAAGAGTGCGATGGCAAACGCCGAGAACAACCACGGCATGGACGTTGACAAGCTCTACGTCTCCACCGCGATTGCCAACCCCGGCCCGACCCTGAAGCGCGGCATGCCCAGAGCAAAGGGCAGATACAATCGCATTCTGAAGAGAACGACTCACCTCACCATCGGCGTGAGCGAGAAGGCATAAGGAGGTTACTATGGGACAGAAAGTTAATCCTCACGGTCTGCGCGTCGGCGTCATTAAGGACTGGGATTCCCGCTGGTATGCCCGCAACGATAAGGTCGGCGATCTGATCGTTGAGGACTATAACATCCGTAAGGATCTCAAGACCCGCCTGTATGCAGCCGGTATCGCAAAGATCGAGATCGAGCGCAGCAACGCACGCGTTAAGATCAACCTGCACTGCTCCCGTCCCGGTGTCGTCATCGGCAAGGGCGGTCAGGAGATCGAGAAGCTCCGCCTGGAGCTGGAGCAGAAGCTCGGCAAGAGCGTCGCTCTGAATATCGTCGAGGTTCGCAGCCCCGACCTCAATGCACAGCTCGTCGCCGAGAACATCGCGGCTCAGCTGGAAAAGAGAATTTCCTTCCGTCGTGCCATGAAGCAGGCGATGCAGAGAGCGACCCGTCTGGGCGCGAAGGGCATCAAGTGCTCCTGCGGCGGCCGTCTGGGCGGCGCGGAAATCGCCCGCAGCGAGTCCTATCACGAGGGCACCATCCCCCTGCAGACCCTCCGTGCGGACATCGAGTACGGCTTCGCGGAAGCGAACACCACCTACGGCAAGATCGGCTGCAAGGTTTGGATCTACAAGGGCGAAGTCCTCAACTCCACCCTGCGTCAGACCGCACCGGAAGCACCGCGTCGTGACCGCCGCAATGACCGTCGCAACGACCGTCGTCGTGACGACCGCCGTGGCGACCGCAGACCCTTCAATGGCGAGCGCCGTCGTGACGATCGTCGGGAAGGAGGCAACCGCTAATGTTAATGCCTAAGAGAACAAAGTTCCGCAGAGTGCAGCGCGGCCGTATGAAGGGCGCAGCCTCCCGCGGCAATAAGGTATCCTACGGTGAATTCGGCATCCAGGCGATGGAGCCCGGCTGGATCACCGGCAACCAGATCGAAGCGGCCCGTATCGCAATGACCCGTTACACCAAGCGTAGCGGTCAGGTCTGGATCAAGATCTTCCCCGATAAGCCTGTTTCCAAGAAGGCGCTCGGCGTCCGTATGGGCTCCGGTAAAGGCGCTCCGGAATACTGGGTTGCGGTCGTGAAGGCGCAGAAGGTCATGTTCGAGATCGGCGGCGTGTCCGAGGAAGACGCTCGCGAAGCGCTCCGCCTCGCACAGCACAAGCTGCCCATCAAGACCAAGATCATCGCCCGGGAAGATGCAGTATCTGAGAATGGTGGTGAATAATGATGAAGGCAAAGGAACTCAGAGCCATGTCCGTGGCTGAGCTGGAGGAAAAGGCAAAGGAGCTGAAGAAGGATCTCTTCTTCCTGCGTATGCAGCACGCTACCAACCAGCTCGATAACCCCGTTAAGCTGGCCGCTGTCAAGAAAGACATTGCCCGCATCAAGACTATTATTCGTGAGAAAGAGACCGCAATCTGAGGAGGTAAGCGAAAATGAGTGAAACTACAAGAGCTTTCCGCAAAACCAGAGTTGGTCAGGTCGTCTCCGATAAGATGGACAAGACCATCGTGGTTGCTATTGAGGATAGCGTGCAGCACAAGCTGTATAAGAAAATCGTGAAGAGAACCTATAAGCTGAAGGCGCACGACGAGAACAACGAGTGCGGCATCGGCGATACCGTTAAGGTGATGGAGTGCCGCCCCCTGTCCAAGGACAAGAGATGGCGCCTCGTCGAGATCATCAAGAAGGCTGAATAAGGAGGTCGGGACTAAATGATTCAACAGGAAAGTTATCTGAAGGTTGCCGACAACACCGGCGCGAAGGAGATCAAGTGCATCCGTGTGCTTGGCGGCTCCAAGCGTAAGTTCGGCAACATCGGCGACGTCATCGTTGCCTCCGTCCGTAAGGCGACCCCCGGCGGCACGGTGAAGAAGGGCGAGGTTGTCCGCGCCGTCATCGTCCGCAGCGCGAAGGGTGTCCGCCGCGCCGACGGCACCTATGTTCGTTTCGACGAGAACGCCGCCGTCCTCATCAAGGAGGACAAGAATCCCCGCGGCACCCGTATTTTTGGGCCGGTCGCAAGAGAGCTTCGTGACAAGGAATACATGAAGATCCTCTCCCTCGCACCGGAAGTCATTTAATAGGGGGATGTCGAGTATGAATATCAAGAAAAACGACACCGTTATCGTCTTGTCCGGCAAGTCCAAGGGCAAGAAGGGCAAGGTTCTGACGGCTATGCCCAAGGAAAACAAGCTCATTGTCGAGGGCGTCAACGTTGCTACCTGCCACGTCAAGGCTCGTAAGCAGAACGACGTTTCCGGCATCATCAAGCGCGAGATCCCCATTCGTGTGGATAAGGTGCAGCTCTACTGCTCCAACTGCAAGAAGGGCGTGCGCGTCGGCTTCAACGTGGACGGCGACAAGAAGGTTCGCGTCTGCAAGAAGTGCGGCAAGGAAATCTAAGGAGGAGGAACGACGAAATGGCAAGACTGCAAGTAAAGTATAACGAAGAGATCGCTCCTGCTCTGATGAAGAAGTTCCAGTACAAGAGCGTTATGCAGATCCCCAAGATCGCGAAGGTTATTGTGAACGTCGGCTGCGGCGAGAGCAAGAACAACGCCAAGGAGATCGAGGCCATCTGCAAGGACATCGCGACCATCACCGGTCAGAAGCCCATCACCACCAAGGCGCGCAAGTCCGTCGCGAACTTCAAGGTTCGTGAGGGCGAGACCGTCGGCGTGAAGGTCACCCTGCGCGGCGACAAGATGTGGGAATTCATTGACCGCCTGTTCAATGTTGCGCTGCCCCGTGTCCGCGACTTCCGCGGCATCAACCCCAACGCCTTCGACGGCCGCGGCAACTATGCCATGGGTCTGAAGGAACAGCTCATCTTCCCCGAAATCGAGTACGATAAGGTCGATAAGATCCGCGGCATGGACATCTGCATCTGCACCACCGCGAACACCGACGAGGAAGCCAAGGAACTGCTGACGCTGGTCGGCGCTCCGTTCCACGCTTAATTTGGGAGGAAGAACGAAATGGCAAGAAAGGCTATGATTCTCAAGCAGCAGGCTGGAAACAAGTTCTCCACCCGCCGCTACAACCGCTGCAAGATCTGCGGCAGACCCCATGCTTACCTGCGTGACTACGGCGTTTGCCGTATCTGCTTCCGCGAGCTGGCGTACAAGGGCGAGATTCCCGGCGTGCGTAAGGCTTCCTGGTAAGTATTATTGATGCTTCGACCCTGCGCGGGCGGCGCCTGCGCAGGAGGCGACATCGAACCACACGTTCTCGTGTGATCCAAATGTAAAACAGGCATCGGAAGTCGGAGGAAAATGGAGCCGCTCACGGCTTACATTCCTCTGATACTCCGGCGTCTTAACGGGTAAAGCCCGTAACTTCTAAAGGAGGTAACAACCACATGCAAATCACCGATCCCGTAGCAGATATGCTGACCCGTATCCGGAATGCGAACTCTGCAAAGCACGACACCGTGGATGTCCCCGCTTCCAACCTGAAGAAGGACATCGCAAAGATCCTGCTCGACGAGGGCTACATTAAGTCCTACACCGTCGAAGAGGACGGCAAGCAGGGCGTGATCCACATCACCCTGAAGTATCTCGGCAACAAGGAGAAGGTCATTTCCGGTCTTCGCCGCGTTTCCAAGCCCGGTCTGCGTGTATACGCCGGCGCCGAGGACCTGCCGAAGGTTCTCCGCGGTCTTGGTATTGCCATCATTTCCACATCCAAGGGCGTCATGACCGACAAGGCTGCTCGCGCGGCGCACGTCGGCGGCGAGGTCCTTGCGTTCGTCTGGTAAGGAGGTAACATTATGTCCAGAATCGGCAAAATGCCTATCACTGTACCGGCCGGCGTCGAAGTGACCATCGCTGACGGCAATGTGGTTACCGTCAAGGGCCCCAAGGGTACACTGACAAGCACATTCCATCATGGTATGATCATCAAGCAGGAAGGCGCAGTTCTGACTGTTTCCCGTCCCAACGATGAGCACGAAAACAAGAGCCTGCACGGTCTGACCCGCACGCTGCTGCACAACATGGTTCTCGGCGTCGAGAAGGGCTTCAGCAAGGAGCTTGAGGTCAACGGCGTTGGCTATCGTGCCTCGAAGGAGGACAAGAAGCTCGTCCTCAACGTCGGTTATTCTCACCCCGTTGTTATGGAAGAGCCGGAAGGCGTTACCGTCGAGGTTCCCGCCCCCAACAAGATCATTGTCAACGGCATCGACAAGCAGAAGGTCGGTCAGTTCGCTGCCAATGTTCGTGGTAAGAGACCGCCCGAACCCTACAAGGGCAAGGGGATCAAGTATGCTACCGAGGTCATTCGCCGTAAAGAGGGCAAGGCCGGCGGTAAGAAATAATAGGAGGTGTGCGTAAATGATTAAGAAGACCGATAAGAAGGCAATGCGCCTGCATCGCCATGTTCGCGTTCGCGGTAAGATCTCCGGCACACCGTGCAGACCTCGCCTGAATGTTTTCAGAAGCAACGCAAACATCTATGCTCAGATCATTGATGATGTTAACGGAGTCACTCTGGTTTCCGCTTCTACCGTCGAGAAGGCGTTTGAAGGCGCAACCGGCAACTGCGAAGCTGCCAAGAAGGTTGGTCAGATGATCGCCGAGCGCGCCAAGGCTAAGGGCATCGAGGAAGTCGTTTTCGACCGCGGCGGTTATGTCTATCACGGTCGTGTCGCGGCGGTCGCTGACGGCGCGCGCGAAGGCGGACTCAAATTCTAAGAGGAGGAACTGGAAAAATGGCTTATAACAGAGCACCTGAAAAGGACAATGCTCCCGAAATGATCGAACGCGTCGTTTACCTCAACCGTGTCAGCAAGACCGTTAAGGGCGGCCGCGTTATGAAGTTCTCCGCGCTCGTGGTCGTCGGCGACGGTAAGGGTACCGTCGGCTACGGACTGGGTAAGGCGGCGGAAGTTTCCGAAGCCATCCTCAAGGGCATCGCCAACGCCAAGAAGAACCTGCACAAGGTCACCCTCTCCGGCACGACGATCCCCCACGAGGTCATCGGCATCTACGGTGCCGGCTCGGTTCTGATGAAGCCGGCCTCCGTCGGTACCGGCGTCATTGCCGGCGGCGCAGTCCGTGCGGTCATGGAAGCCGTCGGTATCACCAACATTCGTACCAAGTGCCTGCGCTCCAATAACCCGCAGAACGTCGTCAAGGCGACGATGCAGGGCCTGCTGAGCCTGCGTGGACCCGAAGAGGTCGCTCGCATCCGCGGCAAGAGCGTGGAAGAAATTATCGGATAAGGAGGATACGAACATGGCACAGTTAAAGATCAAGCTCGTCAAGAGCCTCAACGGTCGTATCCAGAAGCACATTGCAACGGCGGAGTCCTTCGGTCTGCGTAAGATCGGTCAGGAAACCATTCAGCCCGACAATGAGCAGACCCGCGGCAAGATCGCCAAGATCGGCTATCTGCTTGAGGTCACCGAAGTAGAATAAGGAGGAGACAAGATATGGAATTACATGAACTTTCTCCGGTTTTGGGTTCTACCCAGGTTGGCAAGCGCAAGGGTCGCGGCACCGGCACCGGCAATGGTAAGACCGCCGGTCGCGGTCACAAGGGTCAGAAGGCTCGCTCCGGCGGCAAGGTCCGTGCAGGATTTGAAGGCGGTCAGATGCCCTTGGCAAGACGTATCCCGAAGCGCGGCTTCAACAACATCTTTGCAAAGCCCCTCACCGCAGTGAACCTCAGTGCGCTCAACGTTTTTGAGGACGGCGCGACCGTCGATGCAGCGGCTCTGGAAGCAAAGGGCATCATCCGCGACTGCAAGTACGGCTTGAAGGTTCTCTCCGGCGGCGAACTGACGAAGAAGCTCACCGTAAAGGCAGCAGCTTTCTCCGCCAACGCCAAGGTAAAAATCGAGGAGGCAGGCGGAAAGGCTGAGGTGATCTAAGTGCTTACGACACTTCGCAATGCATGGAAGATCACGGACCTTCGCAAGAAGATCCTCTTCACCCTGCTGATCGTCCTTCTTTACCGCATCGGCAACGTCATCCCCGTCCCGTTCGTGAACGTCGAGCAGATGTCCCTGATGTTCGAAGAACAGCTCAGCGGCACCATCCTCGGCTTCCTGAACATGATGTCCGGCAACGCATTCTCCATGGCGACGATTTTCGCCCTGAGTATCCAGCCGTATATCAATGCGTCGATCATCATTCAGCTCCTCACCATCGCCATCCCCGCTCTGGAACGGCTGAGCAAGGAAGGCGGCGAGGAGGGCAAGAAGAAGATCGCCCGCATCACCCGCTACACCACCGTTGGTCTGGGTCTGCTGATGGGCTTTGCCTATTACATGATGCTCACCAACTACAACGCGACCTACAACGGCGCGCTGCTGACGGACACCGGCTTCCTTCCGGCGGTCGTCATCATCCTTTCGTTCACCGCCGGTGCGACGCTGGTTACCTGGTTGGGTGACCAGATCTCCGAGCACGGTATCGGCAACGGTATCTCCATGATCCTGTTTGCCAATATCATCGCCCGCATCCCCGCCGGTATCATCACCCCCATCATCGGTATGCTGTGGGCGAAGTGGTACTGGGCGCTGCTGCTGGTCATCGGTATGCTCGCAATCATTGTGTTCATTATCTTCGTGTCTCAGGCGGAGCGCCGGATCCCCGTGCAGTATGCCAAGCGCGTTGTCGGACGCAAGGTTTACGGCGGTCAGAACACCCACCTGCCCATCAAGGTGAATATGTCCGGCGTTATGCCGATCATCTTCGCCCAGTCCATCGCCAGCCTGCCCGCAACGATTTGTGCGTTCTTCAGCATCAATCAGAACAGCGGCAACTGGTGGTATGACCATGTGTTCAGCAGCACGAGCGCCGTCTACGTCGTTTGCTACCTGCTGCTCATCATCGGCTTCAGCTACTTCTACGCGACCATTCAGTACAATCCCGTTGAGGTTGCCAACAACCTCAAGAAGAACGGCGGCTTCATCCCCGGCTTCCGCCCGGGTCGCCCGACATCGGACTTCATCCGCAAGGTCATCAACAAAATCACCCTCTTCGGTGCGATTTATCTCGGCATCATTGCGGTCCTTCCGATCATCCTCGGCGCGGCGATGAAGAACACGCAGTTCTCCTTCGGCGGCACCTCCGTTATCATTATTGTCTCCGTTGCCCTTGAGACTGTCATGGCGATTGAGGCACAGATGATGATGCGCAACTACTCCGGCTTCCTTGAGAGATAATCGGAGGCGGGGACATGAGACTGATTCTTCTGGGAGCGCCCGGTGCGGGCAAGGGAACGCAGGCGGAGATCATCGCGTCGAAGCTCTCCGTTCCCACCATCTCCACCGGAAACATCCTCCGCGAAGCGATCAAAAACGGCACGCCGACCGGCTTGAAGGCAAAGGACTTCATGGACCGCGGTATGCTGGTTCCCGACGAGGTCATCATCGGCATTGTTCGCGAGCGACTGACGCAGCCCGATTGTGCGAACGGGTACATCCTTGACGGTGTACCCCGCACGATCCCGCAGGCACAGGCGCTTGCCGAGCAGGGCGTCGAGATCGACCGTGTCGTTTCCATTGAAATTGCCGACGAGGTGATCGAGGCGCGCATGACCGGACGCCGTGTTTGCGGCACCTGCGGCGCGAGCTATCACATCACGGCAAATCCGCCCAAAACAGAGGGCATCTGCAATGCCTGCGGCTCCGAACTGGTGATCCGCAAGGATGACAAGCCGGAAACGGTGCGTCACCGCTTGGAGGTCTACCACGCCGAGACCGAGGCGCTCAAGGGCTTCTATGAAAAGCTCGGCAAGCTTCGGCTGGTCGAGGGCGACCAGCCCATTGAGGATGCGACTCGTGATATTATGGCGGCGTTAGGTGATTGACATGATCCCTATTAAAACTGAACGTGAGCTCTCCGTGATGCGCCGTGCCTGTAAAATTACCGCGGCAGCCCGTGCTTTGGCAGGGGAAATGGTAAGACCCGGCGTAACAACCAAGGAGATCGACAAAGCAGTCCACGATTTTATCGTGTCACAAGGTGCAAAACCTTCCTTCCTCAATTACTCCGGCTACCCCGCAAGCGCCTGTATCTCCGTGAACAATACCGTCATTCACGGGATTCCGGACGGGCGGGTGTTAAAGGAGGGCGACATCGTCTCGGTAGACGTCGGCGCCTATTGGGGCGGGTTCCATGGGGACTGCGCCGCAACCTATGCCTGCGGGAGGATTTCCTCCGAGGCACAAGAGCTCATTGATGTCACGAGACAGAGCTTTTTCGAGGGCGTGAAATTCGCACGCCAAGGCTACCGTATTTCCGACATCTCGCACGCTGTGCAGAGCTATGTCGAGGAAAACGGCTTCTCCGTGGTGCGTGCCTTCATCGGTCACGGTGTCGGCGAGCACCTGCACGAGGAGCCGGAGGTTCCGAATTACGGCAAGCCCGGAAGGGGCCCGAGACTGATCCGCGGCATGACGATCGCCGTTGAGCCGATGGTCAACGCCGGCACGTTTGACGTGCGGGTGCTGAAGGACGGCTGGACGACCGTGACCGCCGACGGCAAGCTCTCGGCGCACTACGAAAATACTGTTCTCATAACAGACGGCGAGCCGGAAATTCTCACCGTCACTGAGGGGCTTTAACATGGAAATTTCCAAATCGGACGTCGTTCTCTCGACTGCCGGTCATGACAAGGGACTTCTGTTTTATGTGATAGAAACGGATGGTGTGTACGCAGCTCTGGTCAACGGCAAAGAGAGAAAGCTCGAACAACCCAAGCGAAAGAAATTGATTCATGTCCGTAAAGTCCTTCGGTCAGATTCGGATCTCGCCCGACGCATCCGCGCCGACGAGAGAATACTCAACAGCGAATTACGAAGGGAACTGGCTGCTTACAGCCGGCAAATCAACGTTTCAACCAAGGAGGGTAATTAAACTTGGCAAAAGACGACGTAATCGAACTTGAGGGCATCGTAACCGATGCACTGCCGAATGCAATGTTCAAGGTCAAAATCGGCGGCGAGCATACCATTCTGGCACACATTTCCGGCAAGCTCAGAATGAACTATATCAAGATCTTGCCCGGTGACAAGGTAACTGTTCAGATGTCTCCGTATGATCTGACCCAAGGGCGGATCACATGGAGAAGCAAGTAAACTAAGAGACATTGTTCTCATATGGAGGTTAAACAGTATGAAGGTTAGACCGTCCGTGAAGCCCATGTGCGAAAAATGTAAGATTATCAAGCGCAAGGGTCGCGTCATGGTAATTTGCGAAAACCCCAAGCATAAGCAGAGACAAGGCTAATAGGAGGTGCTCTAAAAGTATATGGCACGTATTGCTGGTATTGACCTGCCCCGCGAGAAGAGAATTGAGATCGGACTCACTTATATCTTCGGCATCGGCAGAAAAAGCGCCAAGGACATCCTCGCGATGGCAGGCGTCAACCCCGACACCCGCGTCAAGGACCTGACGGAGGATCAGGAAGCTGCTCTCCGTGACGTCATTGACAAGAACTACACCATTGAGGGCGACCTCCGCCGTGAAGTTGCTCTGAATATTAAGCGGCTGACCGAAATCGGCTGCTATCGCGGTCTGCGTCATCGTCGCGGTCTGCCCGTTCGCGGTCAGCGCACCAAGACCAACGCCCGCACCCGCAAGGGTCCGAAGAAGACCATTGCGAATAAGAAGAAGTAAGGAGGGATATGTAAATGGCTAAGGTTAATGCGAAGAAAGTCGTCAAGCGCCGTCGTGAGCGCAAGAATGTTGAAAAGGGTGCCGTGCATATCCGTTCCTCTTTCAACAACACCATGGTCACCGTTACCGATCTGCAGGGTAATGCTCTGTCTTGGGCATCCTCCGGCGGTCTCGGCTTCCGCGGTTCCCGTAAATCCACTCCGTACGCTGCGCAGATGTGTGCAGAGACCGCTGCGAAGGCAGCCATCGACGCCTGCGGCCTTAAGACCGTAGAGGTCTATGTCAAGGGTCCCGGTCAAGGCCGTGAGGCTGCGATCCGTGCGCTCCAGTCCGCCGGTCTGGAAGTCGTCTCCATCAAGGACGTTACCCCCATTCCTCACAATGGCTGCCGTCCCCCGAAGAGACGCCGCGTCTAATTCGTTAAGGAGGATAAGTTAGAATGGCAAAAAATACTCAGCCCGTTCTCAAGCGCTGCCGTACGCTCGGCGTTTCTCCTGCTGCTATGGGTTATTCCAAGACTTCCAACAAGAACCCCGGCGGTCAGAGAAGAGCGAAGAAGTCCGAATATGCGCTGCAGCTGACGGAAAAGCAGAAGGTTAAGTTCGTATACGGCATCCTCGAGAAGCAGTTCCGTATGTACTATGAAAAGGCAGCCCGTGCAGAGGGCAACACCGGTGAGGTTCTCCTGAGCCTGATCGAGCGCCGTCTGGACAACGTTGTTTACCGTCTCGGCTTTGCTTCGACCCGCCGTGAGGCGCGTCAGCTCGTCAACCACGGTCACTACACCGTCAACGGCAAGCGCGTGAACATCCCCTCCTACATGGTCAAGGTCGGCGATGTCATCGCTGTCAGCGAGAAGAGCTGTTCCAACAATCGTTTCAAGAAGCTGAAGGAAGACGATGCGTTCATCGCCGCTCCGAAGTGGCTTGATCGGGACAAGAACACCCTCACCGGTAAGGTTCTTGCACTGCCCGCTCGGGACGATATCGACTTTGAAATTGCCGAACACCTCATCGTCGAGTTGTACTCCAAGTAACGCTTCACCCTCGTTTATTGGTAAGCTGTTTTACACCGCAAGACCAGTGTTTTGCAAAATAATAAGGAGGGTAATAGTTTATGGTAGAAATTGACAAGCCGCGTATTGAGTGTATCGACTCTCCCGAAGATCCGTCCCATGGCGTATTTTTCGTAGAGCCGCTGGAGCGCGGCTATGGCACCACGCTCGGCAACTCTCTCAGAAGAATTCTTCTCTCGTCTCTGCCCGGCACCGCTGCGACCTCCATCAAGATCGCCGGTGTTCAGCATGAGTTCTCTACGATCCCCGGTGTCAAGGAAGATGTCACCGAGATCGTCCTGAACGTCAAGCAGATCATTGCGAAGCTGCATTGCGACGACGTGAAGACCGTCTATATTGATGCCACCGGTCCGTGCGAGATCACTGCCGGCGACATCAAGGTCGATGACGAGATCGAGATCATCAATAAGGATCTGCACCTTTGCTCGCTCGGACCCGACGCGACGTTCAACATGGAGATCACGATGAGCCGCGGCCGCGGATATGTTCCCGCCGACCGCAACAAGACTCCCCAGACGCCCATTGGCGTGATTCCGGTAGACTCTCTGTATTCGCCTGTTTATAAGGTCAACTACACGGTGGAAAACACCCGTGTCGGCAACATGACCGACTATGACAAGCTGACGCTTGAGGTCTGGACGGATGCAACGACCACGGCGAAGGATGCAGTGTCCATCGCTGCCAAGATTCTGACCGAGCATCTGACGCTCTTCACCGATCTTTCCGATACGGTGGCGAGCCAGTCGATCGTCCGTGAGAAGAATCAGGATGTGGATCCCCCCGCGCTGAAGCTGACCATTGAGGAGCTTGACCTCTCCGTCCGTAGCTTCAACTGCCTCAAGCGCGCCAACATCAACACCGTCCGCGATCTGATCACCAAGACCGCTGAGGAAATGATGAAGGTCCGCAACATGGGCAAGAAGTCGCTCGACGAGGTGCAGAACAAGCTTGCCATGATGGGACTGTCTCTGGCGACGGAGGAGTCCGGCAACAACAACTAAAGTTTGACCTTTCAAGAAGGAGGAAATACGAATGTTTGGAACCCGTAAGCTCGGCAGAACCAGCGATCAGCGCAAGGCGATGCTTCGCCAGCTGACCACCGATCTGCTTGACAACGGCAAGCTCGAAACAACCTTCTGCCGTGCAAAGGAAGTGCAGCCGGTCGTGGAGAAGATGATCACCCTCGGCAAGAAGGGCGACCTCGCCGCCTACCGCAAGGCGCTTTCCTACATCACGAAGGAAGATGTTGCGCACAAGCTGTTCAAGGAAACGGCTCCGAAGTATGCCGACCGCAACGGCGGCTATACCAGAGTTGTCCGTATCGGCGCCCGCCGCGGCGACGCAGCGGAAATGGCAATCATCGAGCTGGTGTAATCAAGGTGTTATAAAGGGCTGCTCCGTTTTTCGGAGCAGCCCTTTTCAGCGTGTCGAAAAACCCTTTTCGGCACGCTGACAGACTGCGAAAAAGTTCGGAAGACAAGCAACTCACACCCGTCGGCGTACATAGGTACGGTAGGGCGTGAGTTGCGCAGTAAGTCAAAATCCTTGCGAAGCAAGCCTGTTTTTGACTATAAAGTTCGGAATTCTCCGTTTTTGCAAATCAAAACGCAGAGAACAAAACCCCATAAATTGTTAACCGATTTTGACGATTACGGACTTTTTTGACAGTCTGTAAAGGGCTGCTCCGTTTTTCGGAGCAGCCCTTTTGCCGTCTCTGTTGCAAATCCCGCCGTATTGTGGTACAATCAACATGGAATGATATGGATAACCGCTGCTTTCCTGCGAGGACTGTCATCGCAGCTGCGGTCAACCGTGGAATGGAGAAATCACTATGACCGAACTTGTAACCGAAAGAAATTTAGCGGAATATGAGAGCTTCGTCCGACATCACCCGAAGGGGCATTTCGCACAGAGCAGCCTTTGGGCGAAGCAGAAGCCCGCTTGGACGTGGAGGGCAATCGTCTGCCGTGACGACGAGGGTAAAATTCGCGGCAGCCTTGCCTTCCTGATCCGCAAAATGCCGATCGTCGGACGGAAAATGATGTATGCCTGCCGCGGACCGGTTTGCGATTTGGACGATCGTGCGACCTTCGCCGAGCTGATGGCGGCGGCAAAGGCGCTGGCAGCCGAGGAAAAAGCCTACGTCATCAAGATCGACCCCGACGTTCCCTCCGATCGGACGGATTTCGTGAAAATGCTTGAGGAAAACGGATTCCGCACGCGTCATACCGGCAAAAATTTCGAAGCCATTCAGCCGCGCTATGTGTTCCGCCTCTACCTGAACGGACGCAGCGAGGAGGAGATCATGGCGTCCTTCCATCAGAAGTGGCGCTATAACATCCGCCTTGCGGTGAAGAAGGGTGTCGAGGTCCGTATCTGCGGCAAGGAAATGGTCGCCGACTTTGCCCGCATCATGGTCGAGACGGGTCTGCGCGATAATTTTGCTACCCGTCCGCCGGAATATTTCTCCGCTATGCTGGATAACCTCGGCGAGGACTGCCGCCTCTACATGGCGTTTTACGAGGGAAAGCCCATTGCCGGCACCATTGCCATCCACTACGGCGACAAGGTGTGGTATCTCTACGGCGCGTCGTCGAATGAATACCGCAATCTCATGCCGAACTACCTGCTCCAGTGGCGCATGATCCAGTGGGCGATCGAGACGGGCTGCCGCGTTTACGATTTCCGCGGCGTCTCGGGCGACATCTCGGAGGACAACCCGCACTACGGGCTTTACCGCTTCAAGCAGGGCTTCCACGGCGAGTTCACCGAATTTGTCGGCGAGTATGACTATGTGCAGAACCGACTTGTGTATTTCATCGCCGAAAAGGGCAGCCTTGCCTATAAGGGGCTTGCCGCGAAGCTGTATCGGATCAAAAACAGAAAAAAGGATGCGTGAGCCATGACAACGTATATCGTCAGTCGGGATATTCTTGCGGAAAATGTCCGAAAGCTGCAAAAGCGCGCGGGCAGCGTCCCAATTTGGGCGGTCATCAAGGGCGACGGCTACGGGCTGGGCGCTTTGCCCCTTGCGGAGACGCTGCGGGAGAACGGGATCGACCGCTTCTGCGTTACCGAGGTACGGGAGGCAGAGCTGCTGCGGCAGAACGGCTTTGAAAACGAACCGATCCTCATGCTGCGCGAAACGGTGCAGCGCGAGGAGCTGGGGCGGCTGCTGGATGCGCACGTCATTTTGACCGTCGGCTCGACTGCCACGGCGAAATGCGTCAACGATATTGCCGCCACCCGCGCGGATATGGCGGAGGTCCACCTCAAGATCGACACCGGCATGGGGCGCTTCGGCTTCCTGCCCGAGCAGATCGACGAGATCATCGACCTCTACCGCACGATGCGCTGCCTGACCTTCGGCGGCATTTATACGCATTTTAACTGTGCCTTCTCCGACGAAGCTGTCACGCGGCGGGAATTCGCGGAATTTCGGGGCGTGATCGACCGCCTCCACGCCGCAGGGCTGGAGACGGGGATCGTCCATTGCTGCAATTCTGCGGCGTTTCTGCGTTTTCCCGAGATGCACTGCGACGCCGTTCGCCTCGGCTCGGCGCTGCTCGGTCGGATGCCGTTCAAAACGGAGCTGCAGCCCGTCGGCTATGTGCAGACGCAGGTCGAGATGCTTCGCACCCTCCCGACGGGGCATACCACGGGCTACGGTGCCCTTTGGCGCGCCAAGCGGGATACGCCCGTTGCCATCCTGCCCGTCGGCTGGTATCACGGCTTCAACGTGAGCTGCAAGCCCGATATGTCCCGTGCCGCCGATTGCTTGCGCAGCGGTTTGTCTGCCGTTAAGCAGCTCCTGCACCGCCGCCGCGTCACGGCGGAGATCAACGGGAAACGCTGCCCTGTCATCGGCGCGATCGGTATGCTGCACGTCGCCGTCGATGTCAGTGCCGTTCCCTGCAAGCTCGGCGACCCCGCCGTCATGCAGATCAATCCCCTGCACGTCAAGGGCATTCCCGTCCGCTTCCGCTGACACCGCACGCAGGCACTACCATAGAACTCGTAGGGCGGGCTTCCCCAAGCCCGCCGCGTGCAGGCACTACCAATAGAACCCGTAGGGGCGGTCATTGACCGCCTGTGAACCGCACCGAAATGTAGTTTGCAGCAAAACGGGAGCTGCCATCTGCGGGCGATTGATAATCGCCCCTACGGTGTTGAACGATAGCACTTCCGTTTATCGCTTGTAGGGGGGCGTCGAGGACGCCGCCCCGCGTGCAGACAGTATCGTCAAGCGAATAATGA
>URWG01000010.1 GCA_900551495.1 uncultured Eubacteriales bacterium | reverse complement strand
GCGCTTTTTTTGCACGAGCGGCGGAATTTTATGTTGTGTCGGGGCGCGTGGTTCGTTATAATAAGATAAGACTACAAAAAAGGAGCGATTGCTATGCGACTTTCGCAGGAAAAGCTCAATAAAATAGTATCGCCGGAGCTTGCGGCGCTGTTTGACGGCGTGCAGGCGGAGCGACGGACGCTCTGCACACAGGCGGCGGAGCTGCTGGCACCGACGCTGGAGCAGATCGCGCCGCAGCCGAAGGAGGGCTGGCTGGCGGCGGCATATGACGCGCTGACGGACGGCTTGTTCCCGAACCCCGATTACTGCCCGCCGAGCGGGGCGCAGCGTCGGGCGCTCGACGTTCTGATCGAGACACTGGAGGCGCTGCTTGCCTGCGAGGAGGCACCGTTTGACCCGCTGACGGACCTGCTGCCCTTTGACGAGACGCTGCCGACGCGTGTGGCGGAGGAATATGCTCTGTTCCGAACGGCGGTCGCGCAGTCGCATTTTCTGCTGACGCTCCGTATCAGCCGCGAGCTGATGCCGTTTGATGCGGCGTCGCACACGATCGGCGTGCGCAATATTGCGGTGCGGACGGCGCTGGCGGCAAAGCATGCCGGTCTGCCCGTCGATGTGCCGCTGGTGGCTGCGGCGGCACTGTGCCACGACATCGGAAAATTCGCCTGCCGCGGAAGTGATGCGGCGAGAGTGCCATATCTGCACTATTACTATACATGGCAATGGCTGACGGAGCGGTCGATGGAGGGCATTGCACACATTTCGGCAAATCACTCGACATGGGACTTGGAGTTTGAAAATCTCTCTATCGAGTCGCTGCTGCTGATCTATGCCGACTTCCGCGTGCGCGGCAATCGGGAGAACGGGAAGGAGATTATGCGCATCTGCTCGCTTGCCGAGGCATACGGAGTCATCCGCTCGAAGCTCTCCAACGTGACACCGGAGAAGACGCGGCGGTATCGGCTGGTCTACTGCAAGCTGCGGGATTTCGAGGCATTTTTGCGCAGCTGCGGCGTACAGGACGACGGGACGCTGACCGAGCCGCAGAGACGGGACACGGTGCTGCTGTCCCAAGCGGAATCGCTCGACGCGCTGCGCGATCTGACCTTTGACAACAACGTCCGCCTGATGAACGCGATCAGCACGGACGCGTCGTTTGACCTGCTGCTTGAGCAGGCACGGGGCGAAAAAAACACGCAGCGCGTCCGCACCTATCTGCGGCTGTTTGACGAGTACAACACCTATATGCCGCGCGGGAGCAAGCAGAAGCTGCTGAGCTTTTTGTACGAGCTTCTGATGTATCCGGAGGGCGACGTGCGGCGGATCGCGGGCAACATTATGGGGCAGCTCCTTGCCAACAGCGGTCCCAAGTACCGAAAGGAGCTGCCCGAGGCGGCGCCGAAGTCCGCAATGGCACCGACGATGCTGGAGCTGCTGGACGAGTCGGTCGCGCTGTGGGACAGCTACATCACGCAGTGCCTGCACCCCGACCATAAGATCGCACGGAAGCATGCGCTGCGCATTTCAAACTCTCTCAAAGCCATTTGCGAGAGCCTGTTTGCCTGCTGCGACGGGCAGCTCGCCGCAGAGATGGCGCAGCCGCTGTTTGCGCACCTTGCGGGGCTGGCGGAGACGGACTGCTTCGTGGTGCTCGACGCGCTGTGCCATGTCCCGCCGGAGGCAGTCGGCGCGGAGCTGTTCCGTTCGGCGGAGGCATCGCTGACCAAAATGCTGCAAAGCGGGACGGCACGGTGGCAGATCGTCGCGCTGCGCTGCATCGATCATCTGCGCTCCTGCGCCTCGGCGGAATTTCTGCGGCAGTCGGCGCAGCCCCTGCCGAATGAGGAAGCCGCCGTTACCTACCTGCGGCAGAAGCTGCTGCTGGGACAGACGGCGGACGAGCTGCCGGAGGCGTCCGACCTTTATCTGAGCAACCTGAAAAACGCGGTGCATTGGACGGTGAAGCTCGTACAGATCGACATTTTGTGCGACGATGCAATACGGTGTCCGGAAAATGCCTTCCACACCGCAATGCACCTTTCAAACCTCCTGTCGGTGAGCGAGCACCTGCCGGTACGGGAGCACGCGGGCGAGGCGATGGTGGCGCTTGCGCCGTATCTGACGGTCGATCAGCGTAACGAGATCGCGGTCGATCTGCTGCGTGAGCTGGAAAACGGGCAGGAGCAGGTCGCACGTTTTATCCCCGCCTACCTCGGCAAGCTGATCTGCACGCTGCCGGAGAAGGAAATTTCCGAGGCGGTGGAGCATTTGGAGAGTCTGCTTCGGTCGGGCACGGTGCGACCTGCCGCTCCCACGCTGCGGACGCTGGGCAGCCTGATCGCGGCGTTGCCCGAAACGGCGCGTCCGACCGTCGATCGCTGCCTCGGGCTGCTGCTCGTCGGCGTTGCCCATTATCATTCCGAAATTCACAGAAACGCTCTGTGCGTTCTGTGCCATGACATCATTGCCAATGACGCGCTTCCCGCGGAGCTGCGGCGCTACTGCTTCGAAAAAACATGCAAGAAGCTCCTGACGCTGCTTTCGGAAGCCTCGCGCGGACAGCTCACGTTCTTTAACCGCGCGGCAATGCTGAACCATTTGTATCGGTTCATGGTGCATTATTCCGTCGAGGTCGGGGAGTTCTGTTTTGAGAGGGAAAAGCCCGCGGCGTTCTTCCCCGGGACCTTCGACCCCTTCTCCGCGGGACACAAGTGTATCGTTGAGGAGATCCGTGCACTGGGCTATGAGGTCTATCTGGCGGTGGACGAGTTCTCGTGGAGCAAGCACACGCTGGCAAAGCTCCTGCGGCGGAAGATCGTTCGGATGTCGGTCGCCGACCAGTGGGACACCTATCTGTTCCCCGACGAAATCCCGATCAATATCGCCATGCCCGAGGATCTGAAAACGCTGCGGGACTGCTTCCCCGGGCGGGAAGTCTGTCTTGTTGCGGGCAGCGATGTCATCCGCAACGCCTCGGCATACCGCAGCGAGCGGAAGGACAGCGCGGCGTCGTTTGACCATATCATCATCCGCCGGCCGCCTGCGGAGGAGCGGGGGCAGCCGCCGCTTTCGTCGATTTTGCGCGGCAAGGTGACGGAAATCTCTCTGCCGCCGCAGCTTGAGGACATCAGCTCCACACGAATTCGCGCGTCGATCGACCAAAATCTTGACATTTCCGCGCTGGTGGACCCGATCGTGCAGGCGTATATCTACGAATTCGGGCTGTATCTCCGCGCACCGATCCGAAAGCAGGTGCTCACACCGCAGGAGCTGTATTTTGCGCCGCTGCAGGGAGCTTCGCCGAACGAGCTGGGCGTGGAGCTTCGTTCGCGGCGGCTGGAGCTGCCGCAGGGACGGGTCTTTGCCCATACCATCCATATCGCGGGCCTTTACGACGAGCTGGGCGACGTGGAGGCGTGCTCGAGCGTGCGGCGCTGCACCTCGGGAAAGCTGCTGATGATCGATCGGGTGTCGGCGGGGCTGACCTCAGAGCAGCTTCGGATGCTGCTCAACGAGCTTCTGGTACGAAGCTTGGCGGGCGACCACACGTACGCGCTGTGCCGCTGCGACAAGGAAAATGCGGTGCTGTCGGAGAACCTGCGGCAGCTCGGCTTTGTGCCGGTCGAGGGCGTGACGGGGCTGTATTACGTGGATATGCGCGCGCCGATGGTGCTGATCCAGGACCTGCTGCTTGCAATCAAGCCGCCGCATCGGGATGACCGTGGGGTGCGGGATGCCATAGAGAAATCCCGCCCCTGTCTCCGCACGGCGCTGACGGCGCTCTACCCGGGCAAGCTCCTGCTGTGCTTCGACGCGGAGCTGCTGAATCAGGCTCTGATGTACCGCGTAAAGCGGCAGAACGGCGCGGAGGACGGGACGCTCGGGCGCTTTATGTGCGTGCCCTACGGGAAAATTCTCTCCGGCGAGGTCGTGCCCGAGACGGTGACCAAGACGCTCCACGCGGAGAAGTGCTTCAAGCCCGACGGCAGCGGCTTCGCGGTGGTGGAATACCCCGGCTACAGCACGCTTGCCAATCAGGTGCGGACGCTCAAGTCCTTCCGCCGTCCGGTCATTCTTGTGGACGATCTGCTGCACAAGGGCTATCGGATCAAGAAGCTCAACCCGCTGTTTGAGCACGAGGGGCTGGAGATCAGCCGCATTATCGTCGGAATCCTCTCCGGCAGAGGCAGGGACCTGATGCGGGAGCAGCACCGTCAGGTGGACTGCGAATACTTTATCCCGAATCTGCATTACTGGGTGACCGAGAGCCTGCTGTACCCCTTCATCGGCGGCGACTCTATCAGCGAGCGCTCCGACATGGGGCGGATGCTGACGTCGATCAACCTGATCCTGCCGTATTTTTACCCGCGTCATTACGCCGATACGACCGAGGCGGCGGTGCGGGAGCTGAGCAGGACGGCGCTGAACAACGCCTTGAGCCTGCTGCGTGCGCTGGAAAAGGCACATCAGGGAATATTTAACACGGTTCTGACCCTGCGTCGGCTCGGCGAGGCGGTGGAGCACCCGCGTCTGCCCGATCGCGGCAAGGCGCTGGATTATGATTTTTCTCTTCCGGCATCGGCGTATTTGGAGGACGATCTGCTGGTGCTCGACCGAATCCGACCCGTGGGAGGTGGCATGAATGGAGTTTAGACGCTGGCGGGGCTTCTGCCTGTGCGGTCTCGGCGGGGCTTTCCCGTCGGATGCCGTGCCGACCGAGGCACCGTTCGACCCGCTTGTGCTGCTGATCGACCGACCGCCCGAGACGTCGCGCGGCTTGTTTGCCGTGCGTACCGTTGACGAGGCGCTGTCGGAGGGCGTGTCCGCGCTCGTGCCCGCAGCGCCCGCCGATGCGCCGCAGGAGCTGCGGACAGCGGTGGAGCGGTGGGGCGCAACGGTCCTTAATACGGCGTTTCGCCGCGCCTTCGCCTGCCTGACGGCGGAGCGGAAAACGGACGGGCTGCGGCTGACGCTGGTCGGCTTGGGGGATGTCGGCGGTACGCTGCTGACGGTGCTGAAGCTCTGCGGGCGCTTCCGTGAGCTGCGGATCTACGACCCAAATGAGGCACTCTGCCGCCGCTACGAGCTGGAGCTGAATCAGGTGCTCTCGCCCGACGGAACGCCGCTGCCGCACGTGACGATCTGCCCGACGGCGGAGCTGTTTGACTGCGACCTGTTCCTTTTTGCGGCGTCGCAGGGCGTTCCGCCCGTCGGTGCGGCGGTGCGGGACGTGCGGATGGAGCAGTTTGCCCGCAATCGGGAAATGCTCAACGCCTATGCCCGCCGCGCACGGGAGGAGGGCTTCCTCGGGCTGTTCTGCCAGATCTCCGACCCGGTCGATTTGCTCTGCCGCGCGGTCTTTTCGGAAAGCAATCGGAATGCGGGCGGCGTTTTTGACGCAAACGGGCTGCTGCCGGAGCAGATTCGCGGCTTCGGGCTGGGTGTGATGGCAGCACGGGCTGCATATTACGCGGAAAAAACGGGCGTGGATTTCACACACGGGCGTGTCTACGGTCCGCACGGCGCGGACCTGATCGTCGCCAACCATCCGCAGGACTATGACGCGGCGCTTTCGCAGCGCCTGACGGAGCAGACGGTCACGGCAAATCTGCGCGTCCGCGAGCTGGGCTTCAAGCCGTATATCGCGCCCGCACTGTCCTCGGCGGCGCTGAGCCTGCTGCGGCTGCTGCGGGGCGAGCCTTGCTACAGCGCCGTCAGCTTGGGAGGCGCGTATTTCGGCTGCACGAGTCGGACGACCGAAAAGGGCGTGCTGACCGAGCGCGAGCCGCTGCACCCCGCGCTTTTTGAGAGAATTGAGGAGGTCTACCGCCGATTGGAGGCGTTTTGCTATGATTGACGTTCTGATGCCGACGGAACGGCAGCGTCTGCGGAGCGTAACGGAATTTGCACTCGGGAAGCTGCTGCACCGCTTCCTGCCGATCGATGCACCGCTGCGGGGTCGCCGCGTTCTGTTTGCACTGGCGGCGGACGAGGGCGGCATGGATGCGGCGACGTTGGAGCTGCTGCGGCGGCTGCGGGCGGAGCGGGACGCCATGACGGGGAGCGTCGGCGCGGTGATCGTGGACGGCGCGGGCGAGCTTTACACCAAGCAGCTTGCGCAGGACATGGTTTTTGCCGCGAACACGGCGGGCTGTGCCTTTTTCGGCAAGCCGCTGGTCGAGGGCACCGGCTCGCTTTACAATCAGCACATCCTTGCGAAAAAGCGCGGCATGACGCCGGAACAGACGTATTTTGCGCGGGCGCGGGAGCTTGCCGAGGAGCTGGCGCGGTTTGAACCGCCAAGGTTTTCCCGTCCCCGTCTGCTGGTGCTGCACTCCTCGGAGCAGGGACGCTCGGGTACGCTCTGGATGGGACAGGAGCTGTGCCGCCGTCTCGCCGATGCGTGCGAGATCACGGAGCTGTCGCTGCAAAACGGGACGATCCATGATTGCCGCGGCTGCTCCTACAAGACCTGCCTGCACTTTGCGGAAAACGGCGGCTGTTTTTACGGCGGCGCGATTGCGGAGACGGTGCTGCCCGCGATTCGCGACTGCAACGCGATGCTGTTCCTCTGCCCGAACTACAACGACGCCGTGAGCGCGAACATTTCGGCGCTGTTCAACCGTCTGACCTCGCTGCTGCTGCAATGCACGCTGAACGACAAGTACCTGTTCGGCGTGGTCGTCTCCGGTTACTCGGGCGGCGATCTGGTGGCAAGACAGCTGCTCGGCGCGATGTGCCTGAACAAGACGGCAATGCTGCCGCCGAGCTTCTGCCTTATGCGGACGGCAAACGACCTCGCAACGCTGCAAGCTGCGCCCGACATCCATGATGCGTTGGACCGCTTTGCCGCACACATTCGGCAAACGATAGGTAAAATAACTTGATCTTTCAGAGAAACGGCGTTGCGGGAATTGATGAAAATAATGCCAAGGCAAAGACCTTACTATGCTCCCTTTATGAGCGGCGGTGAGATAAAAAGCACCGTCATCATGAAGGGAGCATTGCACTTCGCTCAAGAGCCGGGCGGGGGCGTTTTTTGAAATTCGGAGGAGGGAAAATGGAGCAACGGATTTTGACGGCACGGCATATCGAAAGCTTCCGAACGTACTTGATGACAGAAGAGAAAAGTGCGGCGACGGTTGAAAAATATCTCCGTGACGTGCGGAAATTTGCATGGGATAAGACAGGCATCATCACGCGGGAGACGGTACTGGATTACAAGCGGCGGCTGCGCGGTGGTTTGAATTCAAAAAGAGGCAACCCCGAACGGGGCTGCCTCTTTTTGGAGCTACTGGCCGGACTCGAACCGGCGACCTGCTGATTACGAATCAGCTGCTCTACCTGCTGAGCCACAGTAGCATTTCGATCGCGGAGACTATTCTACCGCAAAAGTTGCGCAATGTCAAGATAAAAAATCAAGCTTTTCAAGAAAGCCGCCGCTATATGAATTTTCGCAGCGATTCCAGCGCTTTTTTCTCGATTCTTGAAATCTGCACCTGCGAAACGCCTAAGATTTTTGAGGTTTTATCCTGCGTCAGCCCGTGGAAAAAGCGCAGATTGATGACCATTTGCTCCCGCTCGGTCAGGCAGGCGATCGCCTCGCGCAGAGAAATCCGCTCCACAATTTCCTCCTCCATTTCTCCGTCCGTCAGAACGTCCTCCAGCGAGAAGCCACCCTCGCCGCTGCGCCGCTGGATGGATTCCGCCGTCCCCGTGGCGGTCTCGGCGGCGGCGATCTCCTCAATTTCCAGCCCCGTCTGCTCACTCAGCTCGGCAAGGGTCGGCTCTCTGCCGAGGTCGCCCGTGAGCTTCTGACGGGCGACCTTGATGCGGACGGAGCGCTCCTTCAGACTGCGGCTGACCTTGACCGTGCCGTCGTCGCGCAGGAACCGACGAATCTCGCCCGAGATTTTGGGGACGGCGTAGGTGGAAAACTGCGTCCCGTAGGAGAGGTCGAAGCCCTCCACCGCCTTGAGAAAGCCGAGGCAGCCGAGCTGATACAGATCGTCCGGGTCAACGCCGCGTCCGAAAAAACGCCGCGCGATCGACCAGATCAGCCCGCTGTTGCCGATGACCAGCTCCTCCGCCGCTTCCCGATCGCCCGCCTTGGCGCGGCTGAGCAGCTCCTCCTGCAAGCCGGTCACTTTTTCCCTCCGCGGCAGACGATACGGCGCTTCATATGTACGGTCGTTCCCTTGCCGGGCGTCGAGGTCAGGCGAAATTCCGTCATAAAGCTCTCCATGATCGTGATGCCCATGCCGCTGCGCTCCTCACCGCCGGTGGTAAACATGGGCTTGCGTGCCTGCTCCACGTCGGCGATTCCGCAGCCGCGGTCCTTGATGACGAGATCGAGTACATTTTCCGGCAAAATCCGCGCCTTGAGAATGATCGGACCGATGCGGTCGGGATAGGCGTGGACGATACAGTTGGTGACCGCCTCGGAGACGGCGGTCTTGATGTCGCCCAGCTCGTCGAGGGTCGGGTCGAGTTGCGCGGCGAAGCACGCCACTGCCGAACGTGCGAACGCCTCGTTGGACGACTTGCTCGGAAATTCCAGATTCATGTAGTTTTCGCCCTTCATTTGGTGCATTCCTCCTTAATATCGGTGATTTTTTCGATTCCGGCGGCGCGTAGGACCTTATACGGCTGAGCGGGGATGTTCTGCAGAATCAGCTTGCCCTGCAGCGTGTTCATCCGCCGCAGGGTGTGCAGAACGACGGCGATCCCGCTCGAATCCATGAAGCGCACGCTCCGAAAGTCCAAAATACATCGCAGAGGCATATACAGGTCGATCTTTTCCGAGATCGCCTCCATGATCTCGTGGGCGCAGTGGTGGTCGATCTCACCGGTCAGCGCGACGGTGAGCTGCCGCTCCTGCACATAGCTTGTCAGCTTCATTTTTTTGCTCCTCCTCAAAAAAATAACGCACACGGACGGTTGTCCATGTGCGTTTAGTATACGCGGTTTTTCCTGCGCGGTTTGTCGAAATCCACGCCGCTGCGACGCGGCGGAAAGATTATTCGGCGAACCAGTCGGCGGCGGGCTGGCGGACGCGGCGGAGATGCGTCGAACGGTAGGACGGCTCCAAGCCTTCGACCAAAATTTCCGCGGAGTCGATGCCCTCCAGCGAGCAGAGCGTGGCGACCACGGCGCGGACGGCAGCCTGCTCGTCGGCGGTGCCGGCACAGCCGTCCAAGAACTCGCCGGTCAGATCAACGATGCAGGCGCTTCCCTCCAAACGGACGGACAGCAGCTTCGTCCCCGTCGGGACGGGATTGCGGATGCCGTTTGCACCCTCGTAGTCGATCAGTGCGGTCATCACCTGCTCGGGGGCGGAGAGCGTTTCCGACGGCTCAAACTGCATCGGGATGCCGACCAGCAGCGCCTCGCTGCCGCAGACGGCATAGATCGTTTGATCGGTCAGGGCGGAATCGGTCGCGTCAAACAGCAGCGATTCGTCCCGCGTCAGCCCGTCGGAAAGCTCCAGCAGATGCAGACGCTCCAACGGCGCACCCGCGACCCAAAGATCGACGGTCCGAATCTGCGGCAGCTCGGTCAGGGAGTTGACAAGGGCGTAAAGCGTCAGCCGCTCCTCGGCAAAGCTGTAGCTTGCCTCCGTAAAGTCGGCGGACAGATCGACGGTACACACGCCGTCCTCCACGCTGAGGTCGAGAAGCGTCGTCTGTGGCGGAACGGAGGGCAGCAGCCCGTCGGAGAGCAGCGCCCGAACGATGTCGGCGGGTTTTTCGGCGGGGTCGGCAGCCTGCACGGTGCGCGTCTGACGCAGCAGATAGCGGTTCTCGCCGTCGGGGTAGTAGAGCGTCATCTGCTCCTCCTGCGGCAGCATACCGGTATCCTGCGTCAGAATATCGCCGCCCGTCAGCACGAGCGGGACGTCGCTGCCCGGGACTTGCAGACTGACGCGCTGCACGCCGTCAAGCTGCAAGAGCGTCCGCGCGATTGCGCCGCAGGCAAGGGAGCGTTCGGCAGGGGCGACGGAGCGACCGGAGAAGGTCAAGGTGCAAACGGCTGCGTCAAGCTGCGCCGTGCGAAGATACCACACGGAGGGCAGAGAGACGGCACCGAGCGGCGGCTGTGCGGAAAAATATGCCTGCAACAGCTCCGAAAGCGGGAGCTGCGCCGTTTCCTCTCCGACGGCAAGCGTCAGAAACACCTTGCCGTCGGCAGGCATTTCTGCAGGGAACCAAAATCGGAAGGCTTCGCCCTCCTCGGGTGCTTCGGATACGGGCGCACACGCCGTCAGCAGCAGCGCGGACAGAAGAACAATACAAAGCAAACGTTTCATTCGGCATCCTCCCCCGTGTCAAAGAGCGGGAAGGTGACAACAAACTCCGTGCCGCCTTCGCTGCGCGGGCTGACGGAGATCGCGCCGTAGTTGCGCACGACCATATCGTGAACGATGGAAAGCCCCAGCCCCGCGCCGCCCGCTGCACGGGAACGCGCCTTATCCACGCGGTAGAAGCGCTCGAAAATGTGCGCGATGGACTCCTCGGGGATACCGACGCCGTTGTCCGCCACGGTCAGGGTGACGTTTTCCCCGCTGCGGCGGAGCGTGACGCCGACCCAGCCCTTTTCTCTGTTGTATTTGATGGCGTTTTCGACCAAATTGAACACGATCTGATACAGGTCGTCCTCGACCGTCATGATCGGGCAGTGCGGCGCAAGGTCGGCTTCAATGCGAATTTCGCGCAGCTCCGCCAGCGGACGCAGCATTCGCAGCACCTTGCGGACGATGCCGACCGCCTCGATGATCTCCCGCTCGTCCTCGACGGCGCTGTCAAGCTTCGTCAGCGTCAGCAGCTTCTGCGACAGGCGACCGAGACGGTCCGCCTCTCTGCCGATGTCGCCGATGAATTCCCGCTGTGTGGCAACGTCCATCTCGTTTTGCAGGATAGAATCGGACAGGAGCTTGATGGAGGCGAGCGGCGTTTTCAGCTCATGCGACGCGTCGGAGACAAATTGCCGCCGCCGCTGCTCGGAGGCATCCAGCCGCTCGGCAAGCTCGTTGAATTCCTGCCCGAGCTGGTCCAGCTCGTCGTAGCCGTTCAGCTCGATCTTATGCGAATAATCGCCCTCGCGCATCATGCGGACGGAATGGAGAATCCGCCGCAGCTTGCGGGAGAAGGCACCGGAAAACAGCAGCGAAATGATGACCACGACGACCTCCAGCGCCACGGAGATGCGCAGGACGTTTGTCTGCACCGCGCCGATGAGCGCCCCCTGATCGGTGTCGTAGTCCATCAGATAGACCGCGCCCAAGGTCTGCCCGTCGCGCACGAGGGGAACGGCGACGCGGCTTTCAATCGCGCCGTCGGAATACTGCCCGAAAAATACGTCCCACCCGCGCAGCGCACGGACGATCTCGGGAAACAGCGTGAGCTTTCCCTCGGCACTGCCGCTTTCGAGCGAGTCGAACACCGCCATTGCCGCCGCATCGGTCACGACGGTGCGCGTGGTGTGCAGATCGTCGAGCGTGTTGACCGTCTGCTCCACCCGCGCGGCGGAGAGATCGTCAAGCTGCAAAAGCGCCGTCGTCAAAAGCTGCGCCTTGTCCTCCAGAGTGCGGTGCTGGGCGCTGAAGATCATCTGCCGCATAGTCGCGGAGATGTAAATATTCAGAAATAAGAGCACGACCGCCGTGATCGCGATATAGGCGATGGCGGAGCGGAGCTGTGAGCTGCTGGGCAGCAGCTGAAGCCGCTTTTTACGCTTTGAAATAGTACCCAACTCCCCACTTTGTCATAAAATACTCCGGCGCGGCGGGAACCGTCTCTAACTTTTCGCGGATACGGCGGATGTGGACATCGACCGTGCGGATGTCGCTGCGGTAATCGTAGCCCCAAACCATGTCCAGCAGGTTTTCGCGCGAGTAGACGCGGTTCGGATTGCGCATCAGCAGCTCCACCACGTCGAATTCCCGCGCGGTCAGCTCCACCGCCTGCCCGTTTTTGTAGACGTTGCGCTCCTGCGTGTCAACGGTCAGATCGCCGACGGTCAGACGGTTTGCCTGCGTGGGCGTGCTTCCCGCGGAACGACGGAGCAGCGCCCGGATGCGTGCCTTCAGCTCGAGAATGTTGAAGGGCTTGGTCAGATAATCGTCCGCGCCCTGCTCAAAGCCCAGCAGCTTGTCCATGTCCTCGGTGCGGGCGGTGAGCATGATGATCGGAACGTCGGAAAATTCACGGATGCGGCGGCACGCCTCCAGCCCGTCGATCTCCGGCATCATCACGTCCAGAACGATCAGCCCGACCTCGGGGTTATGTGCCAGCTCGATCGCCTCCCGCCCGTTTGAGCCTGTGATGACCTGAAAGCCGTCGTTTTGCAGATTGAAGCGAATTCCCTTGACGAGCAGCTCCTCGTCGTCTACGACCAATATTTTCACGGTTGATCCTCCACTGTTATGTATTCCGAAACGGCATTCAGACGCTTGCTGCCGATCCCTTCGACCTGCAGCAGCTCGGTGACGGAAGCAAAAGCACCGTGCTCCGTCCGATAGTCGATGATACGCTGCGCCAGTACCTCGCCGATGCCCGGAAGGGTCATCAGCGTCTCCTTGTCAGCAATGTTAATGTTGATCGGTGCATCGGCGGCGCGGGACGGCTCGGTTACGGTCGTCGGCGCGGTCGTCGGTTCGGCCGCTGCTGCCGTTTCCGTGATCGGGCGCTCGGCGGTCGCCTCCTGTAGCTGCGCTGCGGGCGCGTTCTCTGTCACGATGCGCAGCTCGCCCTGCGTCAGCCGCTGCCCGACGGCAAGCCCGCCGGTGAACGCCAGAAAGAGCAGGACGATCGCTGCCGACAGCCACTCGATTTTGAGCTTTTTCATACAGCCTCCCGATGCGGACGGGTGAAAAGGACCCGATGCGCGAGAAATTGATGATTTGTCTCGGTTCGTCCGTTGACATCATTTCGATTTCTGATATAATGGACTACGTTATTATATCACATCGGTATGGGCGGCGGCAATCCTGCCGTGCGGCTTTTTAGGAGAGAATTATGAAAAAAATCAGAGTTTTTGCCTGCATTCTGTCGCTGCTTTGGCTTCTGACCCTTGCGGTGCCGACGGCGTTTGCCGAAACGGAGGCGACCGAGGCGGAGACGGCAAGCGAGCCGCAGACGGATGAAAGCGGCGAGCCGGTGACCGAGGCGCCGACCGAGGGCTGGACGATGCCCGCGTCGGACGACCCGCTGACGCGCGGCGACCTGCTGGAATACGGCTTCCCGCAGCATATCGACATCGCGGCAAAGGCGGCGATCCTGATCGACCTCGATTCCGATACGGTGATCTATGAAACAAACATCGACGAAAAGCTGTACCCCGCCAGCCTGACCAAGATCATGACCTGTTTGCTGGCACTGGAGCACGGAAATCTCGACGATATTCTCACGGTTTCGGGCACGGCGCTGCAAAATCTGAGCGAATTCGGCAGCACGGCGGGGCTGATGGAGGGCGAGCAGCTCAGCCTGCGCGAGCTTCTGTACTGCATTATGGTCTCGTCAGCGAACGAGGGCTGCAACGTGATCGCCGAGTATGTCTCGGGCGATATTGCGTCGTTTGTCGATCTGATGAATCAGCGGGCGGCGGAGCTGGGCATGACCGGAACGCACTATGCCAACACCCACGGTCTGCACAATGACGATCACTATACGACCGTCCGCGATATTTCCATCGTGGCGCGGAAGGCGTGGCAGGACCCGCAGTTCCGCGAGTTTGCCACCACCACGGAGCATATCGTGCCGGCGACGAATCTCTCCGCCGAGCGGACGCTGGAAACGACGAACTACCTCACGAGCGATATTAAAGAGGACAAATACTTTTATGACAAGGCACACGGCGTCAAGACCGGCTTTACCACACCGGCAGGCGGCTGCCTCGTCTCCACGGCTTCGGACGGGACACTGAATCTGATGAGCGTCGTCTGCGGCTGCGGCACGGAGCCGGATATGGACGGCACGCTGAAGGATATGCGCTTTGTCGAGACGAAGCGGCTGTTTGAATACGGCTTCGATAATTTCTCCGAGCGGCAGGTCCTGACGGACACTACGATGCTCGGACAGCCGACGGTGCTCTATGCCGAGGGGACGGGCAGCGTGGTCGTTCGGGCAAAGGACAATGTTTCGGCGCTGCTGCCGAACGAGTTTGACCCGTCGGAGGTCACCATGCGGCTGGATTACGACGGCGCACAGCTGGAGGCGCCTCTGCAAAAGGGGGAGCGCGTCGGTACGGTCGTTGCGCTCTATCGCGGGCGGCGTGTGGCAAGCAGCGACCTTGTTACCCTGACGGCGGTCGAGCGGGCGGCGGAAAAGCCTCCGAGCGCCTGTGACCGGGCAGACAGCCGCCGCACAGCACCAGGGATGCGCATGCGCCGCCCCGATACGCCCGCGCCGACGACGCAGACCGAGACACGAATTTGGGACTACTGGTATATCGTCCTGCCGCTGCTGGTCGTGCTGATCCTGCTGGTGTTCCTGCTGCTCGTCCGCGCGGCAAATGCACGGCAGGCGAGAAAACGCGCCGAGGAGCGCCGCCGCAGGGAGGAACGGAGGAGACGGATGCGTGAGCAATGAGATGGACGCGCTGCAAAGGCGCTGCGCGGACTGCAAAAAATGTCGGCTGGGCGCGACGAGGACAAACTTGGTGTTCGGCGTCGGCCCCGTGCCCTCGCCCGTCGTCTTTGTCGGCGAGGGACCCGGACAGCAGGAGGATCTGCAAGGGGAGCCGTTCGTCGGTCCGGCGGGAAAGCTGCTGGACGATATGCTCTCCATCATCGACCTGAGCCGTGAGAACAGCTACATCTGCAACATCGTCAAATGCCGCCCGCCGCAGAACCGCGACCCGATGGACGACGAGCAGGACGCCTGTATCGGCTACCTTTTTGAGCAGCTTCGCATTTTGCGGCCGAAGATGATTGTCTGCCTCGGCAGGATTGCGGCAATGCGGCTCATCAGGCCCGATTTCCGCATCACCCGCGAGCACGGCAACTGGTCCGAGCGCGACGGTGTGCTGTATACCGCGCTGTATCATCCCTCCGCGCTGCTGCGCGACCCCTCCAAGCGACCGGAGACCTTCGCCGATCTGCTGGAAATCCGGAAAAGACTGCGGTATTATTGAGGAAGCTTTGACGAAGCCTCCGCGCTGTACCGAAAAAGGGACGCACAGCGGTGTGAACAGGGGATTTTTGAGGATTTGGACATCATCAAACATAAAAAACAGCCGATGACAGAGAAAAAACCTCTGTCATCGGCGATTTTTCTTATAAAACAGGAGAAATTATGAAAAAATTCATTGACGCAAAAAAAAAGATGTGCTATAATAGTCCCCTAAACTGCGGGAATATTGCCAAGCACACTTTTCCACCATCGTGACTGCATTATACCATGGCGGAGGCGCGATTGCAAGAGATGAGACTGACAAATTGCCAACGCACCCGAGTGTGTCATTTTGCGGCAGGGCTCCCGCACCCCCGATTTTGTGCAACACACATCCCATATTCGAGAAAGGCTGTGATGACCCAATATGCAAGTTCATGACGTGAAGTTCGGCAAGACGGAGCGTAAGAGCTACGCGAAGTATCAGGAGCTGCTGCAAATGCCAAACCTCCTGAAAATTCAAAAGGATTCCTACAACTGGTTCCTCAACGAGGGGCTGCGCGAGGTATTCCGTGACGTGGCTGCAATCACCGACTACACCGGAAATCTTGAGCTGTCGTTCCTCGACTACTCCCTCGACGAAAAGCCGAAGTACACCGTAGAGGAGTGCAAGGAGCGCGACGCGACCTATGCCAAGCCCATCAAGGTTCGCGTGCGCCTGCTCAACAAGCAAACCGGCGAGATCAAGGATCAGGAAATCTTTATGGGCGATTTCCCGCTGATGACCAACGGCGGCACGTTTGTAATCAACGGCGCCGAGCGCGTCATTGTTTCGCAGATCGTACGCTCTCCCGGCATGTACTACGGCGACACCGTGGACAAGGCGGACCAGCACGTCTACACCGCGACGGTCATTCCGTACCGCGGCGCATGGCTGGAATACGAAACCGACCTGCAAAACTGCTTCTACGTCCGTATCGATAAGAACCGCAAGCTCCCCATCACCTGCCTCATCCGCGCCCTCGGCGTGGAGAAGGACGGGCAGATTTTGGAGCTGTTCGGCGAGGACGAGCGCATCATGGCGACGCTGGAAAAGGACCCCTGCAAGACCCGCGAGGACAGCCTGCTGGAGATTTATCGCCGCCTGCGCCCGGGTGAGCCGCCCACGGTTGAGAATTCCGAGGCTTATTTGGACGGTCTGTTCTTTGACCCCCGCCGCTACGATGTATCCAAGGTCGGACGCTATAAATTCAACAAGAAGCTCGACCTGTGGAGCCGCCTGAGCGGTCAGGAGCTTGCCGAGCCGGTCTCCGACCCGCGCACCGGAGAGATCCTTGCCATGCCCGGCGAGGTGCTCAACCGAGCCAAAGCCAAGGAGCTGTCCGCCCGCGGCGTCTGCGAGGCGGTCATTACCGTCGGCGGCAAGAGCCGCAAGCTTTTCTCGAACTTCATGGTGGACATGAAGAGCTTCGTCGATTTCGACCCCGCGCAGTACGGCATTAAGGAAAAGGTCTGCCGCAGCGTCCTGTTTGAGATGCTCGATACCGTTCCCGCCGACGGCTGGGAGGAGGCGATCGAGGAGCGTCGGGACGAGCTGATTCCGAAGCACATTACCCATGACGATATTCTCGCGTCGATCAATTATCTCAACTGCGTTGCCTGCGGCGTGGGGACGACGGACGACATCGACCATTTGGGCAACCGCCGTCTGCGCTGCGTGGGCGAGCTGCTGCAAAACCAGTTCCGTGTCGGCTTTACCCGTCTTGAGCGCGTAATCCGCGAGCGCATGACGGTGCAGGACCTCGACACCGTTACCCCGCAGAACCTGATTAACATTCGTCCCGTGACGGCGGTCATCAAGGAGTTCTTCGGCTCCTCCCCGCTGTCGCAGTTCATGGACCAGAATAACCCCCTTGCCGAGCTGACCCACAAGCGCCGCCTTTCCGCGCTCGGTCCCGGCGGTCTGAGCCGTGAGCGCGCCTCCTTCGACGTCCGCGACGTTCACTACAGCCACTACGGTCGTATGTGCCCGATTGAGACGCCGGAAGGTCCGAACATCGGCTTGATTAACTATCTGGCAAGCTTCGCGCAGATCAACGAGTACGGCTTCGTTGAGGCGCCGTACCGCAAGGTCGAGAGAGTCTACGACGAGAACGGCAAGTACATCGGCTCCCGCGTCACCGACAAGGTGGAGTACATGGCTGCCGACGTCGAGGATGACTACCATATCGCGCAGGCGAAGGAGCCGGTCGATGAGAACGGTATGCTGCTCAACTCCCGCATCACCTGCCGCCACCGCGACGAGATCATCGCCGTTGACCGCGAGGTGATCGACTACCTCGACGTTTCGCCCAAGATGATGACCTCCATCGCGACGGCATTCATCCCCTTCCTGCAGAACGACGACGCAAACCGTGCTCTGATGGGTGCGAACATGCAGCGTCAGGCGGTGCCGCTGATGGTAACGGAGGCGCCGATCGTCGCCACCGGCATCGAGCAGAAGTGTGCCGTGGACTCCGAGGTCTGTATCAAGGCGGAGGGCGAGGGCACCGTGACCTGCGTCAGTGCCGACAGCATTTCGGTCCGCTATGACGACGGCGAGGTCAAGGATTACACCCTGACCAAATTCGCCCGCTCCAACCAGGGCACCTGCGTCAACCAGCGCCCGATCGTCACCGTGGGTGAGCACGTTGCGTTCGATCAGGTCATTGCCGACGGTCCCGCCTGCTCGCAGGGTGAGATCGCGCTGGGCAAGAACGTGCTGATCGGCTTCGTCACATGGGAAGGCTACAACTACGAGGACGCCATCCTGCTCAACGAGCGGCTGGTGCGTGAGGACGTGTTCACGTCTATCCACATCGAGGAGCACGAGACCGAAGCGCGCGATACCAAGCTCGGGCCCGAGGAAATTACAAGAGATATTCCCAATGTCGGCGAGGATACCCTCAAGGATCTCGACGAGGACGGCGTGATTCGTATCGGCGCCGAGGTTAAGTCAGGAGACTATTTGGTTGGCAAGGTCACGCCGAAGGGCGAGACGGAGCTGACCGCAGAGGAGCGCCTGCTGCGTGCGATCTTCGGCGAGAAGGCACGCGAGGTCCGCGATACCTCCCTGAAGGTCCCGCACGGCGAGGCGGGTATTGTTGTGGATGTCAAGGTTTTTACCCGTCAGAACGGCGACGAGCTTTCGCCCGGCGTCAGCAAGGTCGTCCGCGTTTATATTGCGCAGAAGCGCAAGATCTCCGTCGGCGATAAAATGGCGGGTCGCCACGGCAACAAGGGCGTCGTCTCCCGCATCCTGCCGGAGGAGGATATGCCCTTCCTGCCCGACGGCACGCCGCTGGACATCGTTCTGAATCCGCTGGGCGTTCCGTCCCGTATGAACATCGGACAGGTGCTGGAGGTCCACCTCGGCTACGCTGCCCACGCGCTCGGCTGGAAGGTCGCTACCCCGATCTTTGACGGTGCGAACGAGAAGGACATCCGCGAAACCCTGCAGCTTGCGGGTCTGCGTGAGGACGGCAAGACCGTTCTGTACGACGGTCGTACCGGCGAGCCGTTCGATAACCTCGTTACGGTCGGCTACCCCTACTTCCTCAAGCTGCACCATCTGGTCGATGATAAGATCCATGCCCGTTCCACCGGTCCGTACAGCCTCGTGACCCAGCAGCCGCTCGGCGGCAAGGCGCAGTTCGGCGGTCAGCGCTTCGGCGAAATGGAAGTTTGGGCGCTGGAGGCTTACGGCGCGGCTTATACCCTGCAAGAAATTCTGACCGTCAAGTCCGACGATGTGACCGGTCGTGTCAAGACCTACGAAGCAATCGTCAAGGGTCACAACGTTCCCAAGCCCGGCGTTCCGGAATCGTTCAAGGTTTTGGTCAAGGAGCTGCAATCCCTCTGCCTCGACATCCGCGTGCTGGACGAGCAGGGCGAGGAGATCGAGCTGCGCGACGAGGACGAGGACGATGTGGTCTACACCGCCGGCAACGAAAGCTACGTTACCGACGAGAACGAAGTACTCTCCTCCGGCTACGGCATTGATCCCGACAGCGTTGACGGCGATGTGAACGCCATCTCGCAGATCATCGGGCTGGGCGACGAGGACGATACCGCCGACGACGAGGAAGACGATTTCGACTTCAGCGACGTGGGCGAGGAAGAATAAAGGAGGAGGAATACCATGAGTAACAAGACATTCAGCGCGATCAAGATCGGTATTGCTTCGCCGGAAATGATTCGCCAGTGGTCCTACGGCGAGGTGAAAAAGCCGGAGACCATCAACTACCGCACCCTGAAGCCCGAGCGCGACGGTCTGTTCTGCGAAAAGATCTTCGGACCGACGAAGGACTGGGAGTGCCACTGCGGCAAATATAAGAAGATTCGCTTCAAGGGTAAGATCTGCGACCGCTGCGGCGTCGAGGTCACCAAAGCAAAGGTGCGTCGCGAGCGTATGGGTCATATCGAGCTTGCCGCGCCGTGCAGCCACATTTGGTACTTTAAGGGCATCCCCTCCCGCATGGGTCTGCTGCTGGACATCAGCCCGCGCATTTTGGAGAAGGTCCTGTACTTTGCCAGCTATATCGTCACCGACCCCGGCGACGCACCGCTGAGCAAGTGCCAAATCCTCTCGGAGAAGGAATACCGCGATATGCGCGAGAAGTACGAGGACGACTTCGACGCCGGTATGGGCGCCGAAGCGGTCAAGAAGCTTCTTGCGGAGATCGACCTCGAGACGCTCTCCGAGCAGCTCCGCAGCGAGCTGAAAAACGCCAACGGTCAGAAGAAGCTGCGCATCATCAAGCGGCTCGAGGTCGTTGAGGCGTTCCGTCTGTCGGGCAACAAGCCCGAGTGGATGGTCATGGACGTGCTGCCAGTGATCCCGCCGGACATTCGCCCTATGGTACAGCTTGACGGCGGTCGCTTTGCGACCTCCGATCTGAACGACCTGTATCGCCGTGTCATTAACCGCAATAACCGTCTCCAGCGGCTCATCCAGCTCAACGCCCCCGACATCATCATCCGCAACGAAAAACGGATGCTGCAGGAGGCTGTGGACGCCCTGATCGATAACGGTCGCCGCGGACGTGCCGTTACCGGTGCGAACAACCGTGCGCTCAAATCCCTGTCCGATATGCTCAAGGGCAAGCAGGGACGCTTCCGTCAGAACCTGCTGGGCAAGCGCGTGGACTATTCCGGACGTTCGGTTATCGTCGTCGGACCGGAGCTGAAGCTCTATCAGTGCGGCGTGCCGAAGGAAATGGCAATCGAGCTGTTCCGCCCGTTTGTTATGAAGAAGCTCGTCGAGGACGGCTTTGCAAATAACATCAAGAGCGCCAAGAAGAAGATCGACAAGGGCGAGCCCGAGGTCTTTGACGCGCTGGAGGAGATTATCAAGGACCGCCCCGTCATGCTCAACCGTGCGCCGACACTGCACCGCTTGGGTATTCAGGCGTTTGAGCCGGTGCTGGTCGAGGGTCGTGCGCTGAAGCTGCATCCGCTGTGCTGCACCGCGTTCAATGCGGACTTTGACGGCGACCAGATGGCGATTCACGTCCCGCTGTCGGCAGAGGCACAGGCGGAAGCCCGTATGCTGATGCTCTCGGCGAACAACCTGCTGCGCCCGCAGGACGGCAAGCCTGTCACCGTTCCGACGCAGGATATGATTCTCGGCACCTACTACCTGACCTATGTCCGTTTGGGCAAGGAGGAAAAGGGCGCGGAGGAGGTCTATGTTACCGATGCCGGCGACTACGACCTGCCCGTGAACCAAATGGTGGACGGCGATCTGGTTGAAAAGGCGATCGACGATGCCGAACGCTACCGCAAGAAGGCGCCGCAGTTTATCGCAAGGCACGCCTACTCCAACCCCGAGGAAGCAATCAAGGCGTATTCCTGCGGCGCGATCGGTCTGCACGCGCCCATCCGCGTCCGCTACGGTAAGATGATCGACGGCGTGATGCAGTATCAGATCATCAACGCCACCGTCGGCAGACTGATCTTTAACGAGCCGATCCCGCAGGACCTCGGCTTTGTGGATCGCTCAAAGCCGGAAAATGCCTTTGAGCTGGAGATCAGCTTCCTTGTCGGCAAGAAAAAGCTCGGCGTTATCATTGACAAGTGCATCCGCAAGCACGGCTTTACCATTGCGACCGAGATGCTCGACCGCGTGAAGGCGCTCGGCTACAAATACTCCACCAAGGGCGCAATCACCGTTTCCATTGCGGATATGGCGATTCCCGAGAAGAAATATGCGCTGGTTGACGAGGCGGAGGCAAACGCCGTTAAGATCGACCGTAAGTATAAGCGCGGCTTTATCACCAATGACGAGCGCTACCGCTTGGTCGTGCAGCAGTGGGAGCAGACCATCAAGGATGTTACCGGTGCGCTGCAGGACAACCTCGACCGCTTTAACCCCATCTATATGATGGCGGACTCCGGCGCCCGCGGCAGCATGAATCAGATCCGTCAGCTTGCCGGTATGCGCGGTCTGATGGCGGACACCAACGGTCGTACCATCGAGATCCCCATCAAGGCGAACTTCCGTGAAGGTCTGTCGGTCCTGGAGTACTTCATCTCCTCCAGAGGCGCGCGTAAGGGCTTGACCGATACCGCGCTGCGTACCGCCGACTCCGGTTATCTGACCCGCCGACTGGTCGATGTCTCGCAGGAGGTCATCATCCGCGAGCACGACTGCGGCACGAAGCACGGCATCAACCTTGCCGAGGTCGTGGAAAAGGGACAGGTCATCGAGAGCTTTGCCGCCCGCATCCACGGTCGCTTCCCCGTTGACGATGTTTGCGATCCGGAAACCGGCGAGGTGCTGATCTCCAAGGATCGGATGATGTTCGAGGACGACGCGAAGATGCTCGAAGCGCACGGCATTCACAATGTCTACGCCCGCACGGTGCTCGGCTGCCGCGCCCGCAGCGGTGTCTGCGCCAAGTGCTACGGCATGAACCTTGCGACCTCCGAGCTGGTCAACCTCGGCGAGGCGGTCGGTATCATCGCCGCACAGTCCATCGGCGAGCCGGGCACCCAGCTTACCATGCGTACCTTCCACACCGGCGGCGTCGCAGGCGACGATATTACACAGGGTCTGCCCCGTGTTGAAGAACTGTTCGAAGCCCGCAAGCCGAAGAAGATGGCGGTCCTTGCCGAGACCGACGGCGTTGTTGCCGTGGACGAGAGCCACAGAAGCGCGCTGCGTGACATCACCGTCACCTCCGACGACGGCGAGGTCAAGCTCTATCAGGTGCCGTATTCCGTCGGCTTGAAGGTCGAGAGCGGCAAGCGCATCAAGAAGGGCGAGCCGATCACCGACGGCGCTCTGAACCCGCACGACGTGCTGCGTATCTCCGGCGTCGAGGCTGTGCAGAACTACCTGACGCAGGGCGTTTTGGCGGTTTACCGTCAGCAGGGCGTTGACATCAACGATAAGCACATTGAGGTCATCATCCGTCAGATGATGCGCAAGGTGCGCGTTGAGGACCCCGGCGACACGAACCTGCTCAGCGGCACGGTCGTGGACGTCTACGAGTTCAACGATGCAAACGACGAAATCCAGCGCCGCATTGACGCGGGCGAGACGGAGCTGCGTCCCGCAACGGATACGCTGATGCTCATGGGCATTACGAAGGCGTCCTTGGCAACGGAGTCCTTCCTGTCCGCCGCCTCCTTCCAGGAGACCACCAAGGTGCTCACCGAGGCCGCCATCAAGGGCAAGGTGGACCATCTGCTGGGCCTGAAGGAAAACGTTATCA
>URWG01000009.1 GCA_900551495.1 uncultured Eubacteriales bacterium | reverse complement strand
TGTCAGAGCCGCGAGGTGACCGAGCCGCAGCGAGACCTGTCAGCGAAGCTGACTGAGGGAGAGAAAAAACGTAGAATTCCGGATTGTCTCGGAAAGGTCGCAACAATTCAGGTTTTCTCTCCCTCCGTCAAAACCTTCGGTTTTGCCACCTCCCTCATCAGAGGGAGGCAGGGGTGCCAACGTAACTTCAAGATGAAACGATTTTTTATATTGGTCACCGTAGGGCTTTTCAAAAGCCCTACGGTATTTGCTTAAAATACCGAATAATTCATAATTTGTTCTTTATTTCTCGGCGGGCTTCGTGTATAATGGATGTCAATAAACGGATGATGGGGAGGTCTGCGGCATGGACGAAAAGAAGCAAAACCCGAAAAAGCCCGAGGAAAAGCATTCCTTTTTATATGATATATATTCGCTCCTGCACGATTTGGTTTATATTTTGGGCGCGATCACGCTGGTGTTCGTGTTCTGCGTGCGGCTCGTCGGCGTCAACGGCGCCTCCATGCTCCCGACGCTGCGGCACGGCGACTACCTTGCGCTGCAAAGTAATGTGATTATGGGCGACCTGCGCTACGGCGACATTATCGTTGCGAGAAAGCTCTCGTTTGAGGACGGAGAGCCGATCGTCAAGCGTGTGATCGCGACCGAGGGGCAGACGGTTGACATTCAATATGACCAGTTCGGTCAGGGTACGGTCTATGTGGACGGCGTAGCGCTGGACGAGCCGTATATCAACGAGATCATGGAGCCGAAATACACCGGCTCAAACGGCACACCGCTGCCGCTGACGGTGGAGGAAAACTGCGTTTTCGTCATGGGCGACAACCGCAACCACTCTGCCGACAGCCGCTGTATAGACATCGGACAGATTCGGCTCGATCAGGTGCTCGGCAAGGTGCTGCTTATCGCCTTCCCGGGCTTTAACGACGATCAGACGACCCGTGATTTCGGCAGGATCGGAGCGGTATCATGACGGACGAGCGAATGAACATCCAGTGGTATCCCGGTCACATGACCAAAACCCGCCGCCGCCTTGAGGAGGACCTCCGGCTGGTGGACGCGGTCTGCGAGATCGTGGACGCCCGAATCCCTGCTTCCAGCCGAAATCCCGACATTGACGCGATCTGCGGAGATAAGCCGCGCATGGTCATTCTTAACCGCATTGACATGGCGGACGCGCGAATGACCGATATTTGGGCTGCCAATCTGCGCTCCCGCGGCTTTGCCGTCGTTCGGACGGACTGCAAAAATCGCCGCGGGCTGGATAAATTTCTGCCCGCCGTGCGGGAGCTGCTGGCGGATAAGCTGCGGCGCTATGCCGAGAAGGGCTTTGTCAATAAGCCGCTGAAGCTGATGGTGGTAGGAATTCCGAACGTCGGGAAATCCACCTTTATCAATCAAATTGCGGGGCGTAAGGGAGCAAAGGCGGAGAACCGCCCCGGTGTGACACGCGGAACACAGTGGGTAACGGTCGATCGCGGGCTGCTGCTGTTGGATACGCCCGGTATTCTTTGGCCGAAGTTTGACGACGAGGAGGTCGGGCGGCGCTTGGCTTACACCGGCGCGGTCAAGGACGATGTGCTTGACCGTGAGACGCTTGCCGCAAACCTTATGCGGATGCTGTGGCAGCGCTATCCCGATGCCCTCCGCGAGCGCTATAAGCTCGAAGCGGCAGAGGACGGGAGCGGCTTTGCGTTGCTGGAATCGGCGGCGAAAAAGCGCGGCTTTCTGCTATCGGGCGGCGTAGCGGATACCGAGCGAATGGCACGGGTGCTGCTCGAGGAGTTCTGCAGCTGCAAAATCGGTCGCTTTACGCTGGAGGCACCCGATGAGATATGAGATGATCCGCGAGATTTTCAACCAATGCAGCAACAATCAGATGCGTGATGTGTTCGTCTCCGAGGTGGAGACGGACGACACCGACGCCGTTGCCCGCACCTTCTGCACAGGTGCGGAATATACTTTGGAAAAGGACGTGCGCGAGGACGGCACGGTGGTCTACGAGCTGTCTGTTGACGGCTTGCGCCAGCGGCTGAGCTTCACGCCGGATGAGGAATGATGAGCGACCTTTGGAGCTATGAGCGCACCTGCCGCGCAGAGGGCTTTGCGACCGTCTGCGGCGTTGATGAGGCGGGACGCGGACCGTTGGCGGGACCTGTCTGCGCTGCGGCGGTCATTTTGCCGCAGGATTTGGAGATTGAGGGCTTGAACGACTCCAAAAAGCTGACGGAAAAGCGCCGTGAGGTGCTCTATGATGTGATTGTCCGAGAGGCGGTTGCCTACGGGATTGCCTTTGCCGACGAAAAGGAAATCGACGAAATCAATATTTTGCAGGCAACCTTCCTTGCCATGCGCCGCGCGGTGGAGCAGCTTTCCGTCCGTCCGAATATTGTCTTGGTGGACGGCAATCGCGAACCGGAGCTGGGCGACCTGCCCGTGAAAACGATCGTGAAGGGCGACAGCCTGAGCGCCAACATTGCCGCCGCGTCGATTCTGGCGAAGGTGACGCGGGACCGCTTCATGCTGGAGCAGGACGCGATCTATCCGCAATACGGCTTTGCGGTACATAAGGGCTACGGCACGAAGGCGCATTATGCCGCGCTGACGCAGTACGGCGCCTGTCCGATTCACCGCCGGAGCTTTCTGAAAAAATTCTATGGGAAATAGTCTGATCGGGCATTGGGGCGAGAGCCTTGCGGCGGAGTATTTGCAGAAGAAGCACTACCGCTTGATCGGCGCGAACTATCGCTGCCGCATGGGTGAGATTGACCTGATCGCCGAAAAGGGGAAATACATCGTTTTCGTCGAGGTCAAGCTGCGGAAAAGCAGCGATTTTGCCGAGGCGAGGGAATTTGTTGACCGACACAAGCAGGAGCGTATTATGACCGCCGCAAGCCTCTACCTTTCTCAACACGAAACGCAGAAGCAGCCGCGGTTTGACGTTATTGAAATTTATGCGCCCGACGGCATGGCGACGGTCAAGCCGTCCGTTACGCATTTGGAGGATGCCTTTCCTTGAAGCTTCGACTTTTTGACGCGCACTGCGATACGGCATACGAGCTCTGGCGCAGAGGAGAGCGGCTTGACCGCAGCTCCTGCTGCATTGATCTGAACAAGGCGGCGGAATTTGACGCCTATGCGCAGATTTTCGCTTTTTGCAGCTACGCGGGCTGCGACGTCGGCGAACGGGACCTGCTGTGGAAGCCCTTGGCATATCTCCATGCGGAGATAGAGCGCAATTCGGAACGGATCGCAATTGCCGATTCGCCGAATGCGGTACAGCGGCTGACGCAGACAGGAAAGATCGCAGCGCTGCTTTCCGTCGAGGGTGCGGAGGTCATCGACTGCAAGCCCGAGGCGCTGACCGCGCTGCGTGAGGCGGGCATTATCATGACGACGCTGACGTGGAACGCCGACAATGCGTTAGCCGGCTTTCACGGCTCGACCGAGGGCTTGACGCGGCAGGGGACGGATTTTGTCCGCGAGGCGCAGCACTTGGGGATCGCCGTTGATGTCAGCCATCTTTCCGAGGCGGCGTTTTGGGATTTGACAAAAGTCACGCAAAAGCCCCTGCTTGCGAGCCATTCCGACTGCCGCGCGCTTTGCGACCACACACGGAATCTGACCGACGACCAGCTTCGGGCAATCGCCGACACCGACGGCGCGGTCGGGCTGAACCTTTACGTCCCTTTTTTGGGACAGACGGCGGATTTTGAAACGCTCCTGCGCCACTTGGAGCATATGCTGCGGCTGTGCGGCGAGGGACGGGTCATGCTCGGCGGCGATCTGGACGGCTGTGACCGTCTGCCCGAGGGCTTTACCGACATCGGCTCCTACGCGGCGCTTTATGCCTATCTGCGCGATCGGGGCTACGCCGAGACCCTGCTTGACCGCATTTTCTTTGACAATCTGCTGCATCTGCTGGAACGGGAGGTACCTTAATGGCGCTTTATGCAATCGGCGATCTGCACCTTTCCTTCGGCACGGATAAGCCGATGGATGTTTTCGGCGGCGCGTGGAGCGGCTATGTGGACAAGCTCCGCGAGGGACTTTCCGTGATCCGTCCCGAGGATACCACGGTGCTGCTCGGCGACCTTTCGTGGGCGCTCGATTTGACGGGTGCGCGGGAGGATTTCGCGTTTATCAGTGCGATTCCCGGGCGGAAAATCATTATCAAAGGGAACCATGATTACTGGTGGACGACGGCGACAAAATTTTACAAATTCTGTGCGGAAAACGGCTTTGAAAACCTTTGGATTTTGAACAACAACTGTTATTATTACGAGGATATTGCCCTCTGCGGCACGCGGGGATGGTTCTTTGAGGAGGATGCCGCTGCGGGCAGCCACGCCGACAAAATTTTTAAGCGCGAGCTGATCCGGCTGGAAGCCTCGCTGAAGGCGGCGGGGGGAACCGAGAAAATCTGCTTTCTGCATTATCCGCCGCGCTACCGCGGCTACGAATGTCCCGAAATTTTGCGGCTGCTGAAGGATTATAACGTTTCAACCTGCTGCTACGGGCATCTGCACGGCGACAGCCACAAGCTTGCCATCGAGGGCAGCTTTGACGGCGTTGATTTTCGCCTTTGCTCCGCAGATTTTATAAAATTTCGCCCTCTGCGTCTGAAATAGCGAAAAATAGCTTGTATTTTCGAAATATATCTGATAAAATAATTCGGCTCATTCCATAAATAATGCGCATTTGCGCGATCTATAGGAGGATAAACCAATGAATGTTAAGAGCGTAGAGAAAGAAGCGACCCGTGCAACCGTCGTCGTGGAGATCGGCAAGAGCGAGCTGGAGCCGAGCCTCAACAAGGCGTTCCTGAAGTACCGCAAGAACATCTCTATCCCCGGCTTCCGCAAGGGCAAGGCGCCCCGCGCGATCGTGGAAGCTGCCTACGGCAAGCACGTTTTCTATGAAGATGCCATCGAGGAGATTTTCCCCGAGCTTTATAAGCAGCACGTTCTGACGCAGGACATGAAGCCCGTCGGCAAGCCCGAGATCACCGACATGAAGATCGGCGAGGACGACGGCGTCACTCTGACCGTGGCGACCGATCTTTACCCCGAGGTCACGCTTGGTCAGTACAAGGGTCTTGAGGTCGAGAAGGCTGAGGCAAACGTTACCTCCGACGAGATCGACGCAGAGATCGACCGCATGGCGCAGAATGTCGCCCGCATCACCACCGTTGACCGCGCCGCACAGGACGGCGACACCGCTGTGATCGACTTTGAGGGCTTTAAGGACGGCGTTCCCTTTGAGGGCGGCAAGGGCGAGAAGTATGAGCTGCGGCTCGGCTCCCACTCCTTCATTCCCGGCTTTGAGGAGCAGGTTGTCGGCATGGCTGCCGGTGACGAGAAGGAGATCAACGTGACCTTCCCCGAAAACTACCACGAGAAGTCCCTCGCCGGTGCGCCCGTCGTATTCAAGGTCAAGGTGCATGAGGTCAAGGAGACCGTCGTTCCCGAGAAGGACGACGAGTTTGTAAAAGACGTCTCCGAGTTCGACACGATGGATGAGCTTCGCGCCGACATCGAAAAGCGCGTCCTTGAGGAAAAGCAGAACGGCATCGACCGCGCCTTTGAAAATGCCGCCATCGAGAAGGCTGTCGCCAACATGACCGTCGAGATCCCCGACAGCATGATCGACGAGGAGCTGGAAAACGAGATGGAGCGCATGGACTATGAGCTGCGGGCGCAGGGTGCTTCGCTGCAAGCCTACGCGCAGATGATGGGCGGCAATATGGATGCCATCAAGACGAGCCTGCGTCCCGGCGCGCTGAACGCCGTCAAGACCAACGTCATGCTCAACGCGATCGTTGACGCAGAGGGCATCGAGGTCACCGACGAGGAGTGCGAGGAGGAGTACAAGAAGCTCGCCGAGTCTTACAAGATGGAAGTTGAGAAGGTCAAGGAGCTTGTGGACATCAAGGGCGATCTTCAGATCCGCAAGGCGGCAAAGCTCGTTGCAGAGTCCGCCGTTGCGGTCGCTCCCAAGGCAGAGGAATAATCTTCCTGCGGAGCGGTTATACTTGAACGGAGCGGCGCAGGACCGGCTTTCCGGCGGCAGTGCCGCTCCGCTTATTCCGATTTGAAAGGAGTTTTCACTATGAGTTTGGTTCCCTATGTCGTTGAACAGACCAGCCGCGGCGAACGGTCCTATGATATTTTCTCCCGCCTGCTCAATGACCGGATCATTTTTCTGTCCGAGGAGGTCAATGACACGACAGCCAGCCTGATCGTTGCGCAGATGCTCTACCTTGAAGCACAGGATCCGGATAAGGACATTCAGTTCTATATCAACAGCCCCGGTGGCAGCGTCACGGCAGGCATGGCAATTTATGACACGATGCAATACATTAAGTGCGATGTTTCCACCATCTGTATCGGTATGGCGGCGTCGATGGGCGCATTTCTGCTCTCCTCCGGCGCAAAGGGCAAGCGTATCGCCCTTCCCAATGCCGAGATCATGATCCACCAGCCCTCCGGCGGCGCTCAGGGTCAGGTCACCGACGTTCAGATTCATGCGCAGCGCATTATGGAGATCAAGAAAAAGCTCAATGAAATTCTTGCCGCCAACACAGGCAAGCCCGTTGAGCAGGTGACGCAGGATACCGAGCGCGATCATTTCCTCACTGCGGAGGAAGCGAAGGAATACGGTCTGATCGACAAGGTGATCTATCAGAGATAAATTAAGGAGCGATTATTTTGGCTGAAAAACTCATCCGCTGTTCCTTCTGCGGAAAGACGCAGGCACAGGTGGACCGAATTCTCTCCGGCGCCAACGCGTTTATCTGCAATGAGTGCGTTGATCTGTGCAATTCGATCCTGCACGAGTCCGACCGTTCCAAGGGGGCGGTTGCGCCGATGCACGACCGCCTTCCCACGCCGCGCGAGATCAAGGAATATATGGACGGCTACATCATCGGGCAGGAGGAAGCGAAGATCGCCCTTTCCGTCGCGGTCTATAACCACTATAAGCGAATTTACTTCGGCGACGAGTCCGATGTCGAGCTGCAAAAGAGCAATATTCTCCTGATCGGACCGACCGGCTGCGGCAAGACACTCTTTGCGCAGACGCTCGCGAAAATTCTGAACGTTCCCTTTGCCATCGCTGACGCGACGACGCTCACCGAGGCGGGCTATGTCGGCGAGGACGTAGAAAACATTCTCTTGCGGCTGATTCAGGCGGCGGATTTTGACGTTGAGCTTGCCGAGCACGGCATTATCTATATCGACGAGATGGATAAGATCGCCCGCAAGAGCGAGAACACCTCCATCACGCGTGACGTTTCCGGCGAGGGCGTTCAGCAGGCGCTGCTGAAGATTGTTGAGGGAACGGTCGCCAATGTCCCGCCGCAGGGCGGACGCAAGCACCCCCAGCAGGAATTCATTCAGATCGACACCTCGAACATCCTGTTCATCTGCGGCGGCGCCTTCGACGGTCTGGACAAGATCATCGAGCGTCGGGTGGACCGGTCGAGTCTCGGCTTCGGCTCGGAGCTGAAAAAGCGCGGGGAACGGGATGTCGGCGCCCTGTTTGCACAGGTGCAGCCGCACGACCTTCTGAAATTCGGCATTATTCCGGAGCTCGTCGGGCGTCTGCCTGTGGTTACGAGCCTCGGAAATCTGACAAGACAGGACCTCGTCCAAATCCTGACGGAGCCGAAAAACGCGCTTTGCAAGCAGTACAAAAAGCTGCTGGAGCTGGATCAGGTGACGTTGGAGTTTGAGCCGTCGGCACTGGAAGCGATCGCGCAAAAGGCAATTGACCGCAAGATCGGAGCGCGCGGACTGCGTGCTGTTTTGGAGGGAGTCATGACAAAGGTCATGTACGAGATCCCGTCCGATCCCGACATTACGAAGGTTTTGATTACAAAGGACTGCGTAGAACAGGGGACGGAACCGGTGATTACCCGTTCCGAGAAGCACCGCCGTACCCCGTCCGCATAACACACAACGAGGGGGAGCGTGCAATTTGCCACTCCCTCTTTGCGCTTTTTCGGCAGGACGTGCGGGCTGACCGCGCGGATTGCCTTTTCCCTGCGAATGATCGCAGAAAGGAGTGAACTCTATGAACGAAATTATTCTTTCCGAACGGATGCCGGTTCTGGCACTGCGCGGCATGACCGTTTTCCCCGGCGCAACGATGCACTTTGACGTCGGACGGACAAAGTCCATCCGTGCGCTGGATAAGGCGATGGGCGGCGACCAGCGGATTTTCCTTGTGACGCAGAAGCGGATCGAGGACGACGATCCCGACCGCAGCGGTCTTTATTCCGTCGGTACGGTCGCACAGGTGCGGCAGGTGCTGAAGGTCTCCGGGGACGCGGTGCGGGTCCTTGTCTGCGGCGAGTACCGCGCCCGTTTGGTCGAGATGAAGCAGACCTCCTCGTATCTCTCCGCACGGGTCGAATCCCTGCCTGACGAGGAGTATAACGGCAGCAGCCCAAAGGTCAAGGCGCTGATTCGCGTTGCTGCGCGGCTGTTCGATGAATTTACCGAGCTTTCGCAGCGCCCGATGCAGGATGTTATGCTGAAGCTTCTTTCGACGAGCGACCCCGGGCAGATCGCCGACCTGATCGGTCAGGCGGCGACATTCGGCTATGCGGAAAAAATGCAGATCTTGTCGCAGCTCAACCCGATCAAGCGATTGGACCTTGCGCTGCACCTGCTGTCCGACGAGCTGGAGGTCCTGCGGATGGAAAGCGAGCTGAACGAGCTGACGCAGCAGAGCATCGACAAGGGGCAGCGCGACTATTACCTCCGCGAGCAGATGAAGGTGATCCGCAGCGAGCTGGGCGAGGGCGACGAGGACGCGGAGATCGACGAATACCGCGCCAAGCTGCACCGTGCACAGCTTCCGAAGGAGGCGGCGGAAAAGGTCGAAAAGGAGCTGCAGCGCCTTGCAAAGCAGCCCTACGGCTCCTCTGAGGCGTCGGTCATCCGCAGCTATCTGGATGTCGTGTTTGACCTGCCGTGGCAGAAGCGCACGAAGGAGCGCCTGAATGTCAACGCCGCGCGGAAAATTCTTGACGCCGACCATTTCGGACTGCAAAAGGTCAAGGAGCGTATCTTGGAGACGCTTGCCGTCCGAGAGCTTGAGCCGGAGCAGCCGTGTCAGATTCTTTGCCTTGTCGGTCCTCCGGGCATCGGCAAGACGTCCATTGCCATGAGCGTGGCGCGGGCGCTGAATCGGAAGCTTGCCCGCATCTCCCTCGGCGGTATCCACGACGAGGCGGAGATTCGCGGTCACCGCAAGACCTACATCGGCGCGATGCCGGGCCGTATCATCTCCGCCGTTGCGCAGGCGGGAAGCTCGAATCCGCTGCTGCTGCTCGACGAGATCGACAAGCTCGGCAGCGACTACCGCGGCGATCCCTCCTCGGCGCTTTTGGAGGTGCTCGACAGCGAGCAGAACGCGGCCTTCCGCGACAACTATCTTGAAATTCCCTTTGATCTGAGCGATTGTATGTTCATTACGACCGCGAATACGACCGACACCATCCCGCGCCCGCTGCTTGACCGTATGGAGGTCATTGAGCTAAGCTCCTACACCGATGAGGAAAAGCTCATGATTGCAAAGCGGCATCTGCTGCCGAAGCAGCTAAAGAAGCACGGTCTGAGCAAATTGCAGCTCAAGATGACGGACGACGCGATCCGTGAGATCATCCGCTGCTATACGCGTGAATCCGGTGTCCGCAACCTCGAGCGGGAGCTTGCCTCGGTCTGCCGCAAGGTCGCCATGCGCTTTGTATCCGACCCGACGACCGTCGCCGTCAGGATCGGCGCGGCGGAGCTTGAGGATGTGCTCGGACCGCGCAAGGTCCTGCCGGACAAGCTCGCTCCGTCGGATACCGTCGGTCTGGTAACGGGGCTGGCGTGGACGGCGGTCGGGGGCGAGACGCTGGAGGTCGAATGCAATGTTGTGGACGGCACGGGAAAGCTGGAGCTGACGGGCAACCTCGGCAACGTGATGAAGGAATCCGTGCATGCGGCGCTGAGCTATATCCGCAGCCGCGCGGAGCTGCTGCACATTGCGCCCGATTTCTATAAGACCAAGGACATCCATGTCCATTTCCCCGAGGGCGCGATCCCCAAGGACGGTCCCTCTGCCGGCATTACGGTCTGCACGGCGATCGTCTCCGCGCTCACGGGTGCACCGGTGCGCCGTGACATTGCGATGACGGGCGAAATTTCCATCCGTGGGCGTGTGCTGCCCATCGGCGGCTTGAAGGAAAAGACAATGGCGGCGCTGCGCCACGGCGTCAAGACCGTCATTATCCCCCAGGACAACGAGAAGGACCTCCGCGAGATCGACCGGACGGTTTACCGTGCGCTGAATTTTATCGCGGTCGAGCACGCGGATGCCGTGATCGACGCGGCGCTGATTTTCCCCACGGCGCAGCGACCGGAGCTGCAAAAACGCAAGGCGACCGTGCCCGCTGCCCACCCGGCAGCGCACGAGCGGGAAAAGGGGCTGCGGCAATGAATTTACAGAAGGTTGAATTTGTCCGCTCTGCCGCCACGCCGAAGGATTTCCTTGCCGACGGCATTCCGCAGATCGCCTTCGCAGGGAAGTCCAATGTGGGCAAGTCTTCCGTGCTCAACTGCATCTTGCAGCGGAAGAATTTTGCCCGCGTCGGACAGAAGCCGGGGAAAACCATCCACATCAACTACTTTAAGGTGGACGGACGGGCGTATTTTGTCGATCTGCCCGGCTACGGCTATGCGCAGGTCGCCGCGTCGGAGAAAGAGCGCTGGGGCAAGCTCATGGAGCGTTATTTTGCCCTTCCCGAACAGATCACGCTCGGCGTGATGATCGTCGATGCACGCCACGCGCCGACTGCGCTGGATGTTGTGATGGCAAAGCTCTTTACGGACACGGGACGTCCCTTTGTCGTCGTCGCCAATAAGCTCGACAAGCTGAAAAAGAGCGAGATCGAGCCGAATATGGCGCTCATCCGTCAGACGCTTGCGTTGGATGACGCCGTGCCGATCATTCCGTTTTCCGCGGAGAAGGGGACGGGACGCGGCGACCTGCTCGGAGCGATCCTCCGCGCCTGCGAAAATTAGGGAAAAAATCGGCTGTGTTTTCTTCACAGCCGATTTTTTAGTTGCGAAGTAACGAAAAAAATGGTACAATAAATTAGTTATTACAATTTCGAGGTTGGCAATGGAAGAACCGAGGTATCACCTGACCGGTGTGATGCGGACACAGGATGCCCTGCCGGAGGACTTTGACGGTCCGCTCGACACCATCCTGCTCCTGCTGAGTAAAAACAAAATAGAGATTCAGGACGTCAGCATTACCTCCATCTTGGAGCAATACCTTGCGTATCTTGACAATATGAAGCGGCTGGATATGGAGATCGCGAGCGAATTTATCTCCATGGCATCCTATCTGATGCTCATTAAGACCAAAATGCTGCTTTCCGCCGCGGAGCGCGAAGAGGCAATGAGCGAGATGGAGCTGCTGATCCGCTCGCTGGAGGAGCGCCAGCGGGCGGAAGCCTATGCGCAGATCCGCACGGCGGTCGAATTCTTGGAGCCGCGCAACGAGATCGGCTGTAACCTTTTTGTGAAGCAGCCCGAGCCGTTTCAGCGCGATAAGACCTACCGCTATCGCCACGAGCCGGAGGACCTGCTGCGTGCCTTCGCGCTGCTGGCGGACCGAAACGAGCGGAAAATGCCGCCGCCCGTTTCCGATTTTAACGGCATTGTCGGCGCCGAGCCGTACCCCGTGACGAAAAAGGCGGCGCAGGTGCTCAAGCGGCTGCTGATGCGCGGCATTGCAAAGTTCCGCAGTCTGTTTCAGGGCAGCCGCTCAAGAAGCGAGATCGTGGCGACCTTTCTTGCCGTGCTGGAGCTTTGCCGCACCGGTTCAATCACGCTCGGTGACGACGACCGGGAGGATATTACCGTCCGCTTCTGTAAAATGCCGGACGAGAAAACGGAGAGTATAGATGGAACAAGCGGAGCTTGAACGAATCATTGAGGCGATCCTGTTCGCGGCAGGCGAGCCCGTGGAGACGCAGCGGCTTGCAATGGCTGCCATGTGCGATACGGACGAGATTGAGGCTGCGGCGCAGCGGCTGATGGATCGGCTGTCCTTTGACCGCCGCGGTATCCGTATGGTACATCTGGGCAACGCCTATCAGCTCTGCTCGTCAGGCGAAATGTCCGCCTATATCACCAAAGCGCTGGAAACGCGCAAGCCGCCGAAGCTTTCCGCCTCGCAGCTTGAGACGCTGACCGTCATTGCCTACTATCAGCCGGCAACGCGGGCGTACATCGAGCAGATTCGCGGGGTGGACAGCTCCTACAGCGTCGGCGCACTGCTGAATAAACACTTGATTGAGGAGTGCGGCAAGCTGAACGTCCCCGGACGTCCGACGCTGTTCCGCACAACGCCCGATTTTTTAAGGACCTTCGGACTGCAATCGCTTGACGAGCTTCCGGAGATTGAAAAAATACAATTTGGGAAAAAGGAACTCCCCGAAGAACAACAGGAGGCAGAGCAGCATGAGCAAAATTCCTGAGGTCATCCAAACAACGATGTCGAAAATCCGCGAGATGGTGGATGCAAACACCGTCGTCGGCTCGCCCATGACGATCGCAGAGGGCGTGACTCTTGTCCCGATCTCCAAAATCACGCTGGGCATGGCATCCGGCGGTGCGGACCTCGCGGCAAAGCAGCAGAAGCCCGAGGGGAGCTTTTCCGGCGGCGCGGGCTGCGGCGTCAAGGTGATCCCCGTTGCGGTCGTTATCCTGCAAGGCGACCGTGTGCGCGTGCTGCCGATCGACGAGCCTGCAAAATCCGCCTCGGAGCGTGCCATGGAGCAGCTCCCCGGGCTGATCGACAAGCTGATCGAGCTTGTCAATCCAAAACAGGAAACCGCTGCCGAGAATTAACAGGCGTATTTTTCCTCATTGTCGGGCAGACTATTTTCGGTGATGAGGATGTTGAAAAAGCTCTACAGAACGGCAGCCGCTTTCGTTGCTGCCGTCCTTTTCGCAATGCCCTGTGCGGCGGCTCCGAGCTGCTGTGCCGCCTGCGCGATCCTGATGGACGCGGATACGGGCGCGGTTTTGTACGAAAATCAGGCGGACAAGCGTTCCCTGATCGCCAGCACGACCAAGATCATGACGGCAGTCGTTGTGCTGGAGCACTGCGACCCGACGGAGGAATTCGTCATTCCGCCCGAGGCGGTGAACGTGGAAGGCTCGTCGATCTATCTTCAGGTCGGCGAGGTGCTGACCGTGGAGGAGCTGCTTTACGGCATGATGCTGCAATCCGGCAACGACGCGGCGATTGCGCTGGCGCTGGCTTGCAGCGGTTCCGTCGAGGAGTTCGTCGTGCTGATGAATCTAAAGGCGCAGGCGCTCGGGCTGGAGAACACTTCGTTTGAAAACCCGAACGGTCTGGACGGCGAGGCGCACTACTCAACGGCGCGCGATCTGGCGACCTTGACTGCTTACGCGCTGGATAATCCGATGTTTCGCAAAATCGTTTCAACCAAGAACTATCGCTGCGGGTCACGCTGCTTTACCAATCACAACAAGCTGCTTTGGTCGGTCGAGGGCGCAATCGGCGTAAAGACCGGCTTTACCAAGGCGGCGGGGCGTATCCTTGTCAGTGCCGCCGAGCGCTGCGGCAGACGGCTGATCGCCGTGACCATCAACGACGGCAGCGACTGGCAGGACCATAAGGCGCTTTACGACTACGGCTTTTCCCGCTATCGGGAGCGGACGCTCGTCGAGCTGCGGTCGCCCGTGGCGGAGATACCGCTGATGGACGGCTCCCGCGTGACGCTTTTGGCAGGGGACAGCGTTACCTGTCACGCCGCCGAGGACGAGCAGGTCACGCTGCGGCTGCTTTACCCGCGGCAGGCGTTCTCTGCGGGGATCGCGGGCACCTTTGCCGGCAGCGCCGCAGTCTATCTCGGCGGGCGAAGGATCGCGACCATCCGACTTCTTTGGGGAAAGACGGGGAATTTTTATGAACCAACGACTGCAAAAAATTCTGTCCGACCGCGGGGTTGCATCGCGGCGGGCAGCGGAACGGCTGATCTTTGACGGCGCGGTGCGCGTCAACGGAAAACCTGCCGCGCTCGGTCAGTCCGCCGACCCCGAAAAGGATCAAATCACGGTTTGCGGCAAACCGCTGCCCGAGAAATCGGAAGCCGTTTATCTGATGCTGCACAAGCCGCGCGGCTATGTTACGACGCTTTCCGACGAGCGCGGACGCCCCACCGTGGCGGAGCTGGTCAGTAACTGCGGCTGCCGCGTCTATCCGATCGGACGGCTGGACTGTACCTCGGAGGGATTGCTGCTGCTGACCAACGACGGCGCGCTTGCAAACCGACTGATGCACCCGCGCGGCGAGGTCGAAAAGGTCTACGAGGTCACGGTCTCCGGCGCACTGGACGGCGCTGCGGAGCGGCTGGCACGTCCGATCGTCCTTGACGGCTGCCGTATTCGCCCGCCGCAGGTGCGTCTGCTGCGGCAATCCGAAGAAAAGGCAACGTTTGAAATCATCATTCACGAGGGCAAAAACCGCCAAATTCGCCGAATGTGCGAGGCGGCAGGGCTGCGCGTGCGCCGTCTGTGTCGAACGCGCGAGGGCGCTGTGTCGCTCGGCTCACTGCCTGTCGGAAAATGGCGCCGCCTCACCGCGCAGGAAACGGAACAGATCAAAAAGGAGGAAGCCCGATGACGGATATTCTCTCTACGATACATAATAAGCTACCCTCGCTTTCCAAGGGGCAGAAGCGCATTGCACAGTATATTCTTGACGACTACGACAAGGCGGCATTTCAGACGGCAAGCGTCCTCGGAAAGACCGTGCAGGTCTCGGAATCGACAGTCGTTCGCTTTGCGTCGCTGCTGGGCTACGACGGCTACCCCGAGATGCAGCGCGCCTTGCAGGAGATGGTGCTCAATCGCCTGACCTCCGTACAGCGCATCGAGGTCGGTGCGGAGCGGATCGCGCAGGAGGAGGATATGCTCTCGGCAGTCCTGCTCGGCGATGCCGATCGGATTCGGGCGACGGTGGAGAGCATTGACCGCGCCGCCTTCAACGGGGCGGTCGAGGCGCTGCTGCACGCACGGCGCATTTACATTCTCGGCGTTCGCTCCTCGGCGGCGCTGGCAACATTCTTGAGTTATTATTTCAATTTTATTTTCGACGATGTGCGGCTCATCAGCTGCGCCTCGGACAGTCAGATGTTTGAACAGCTTGTCCGCATTTCGCCGCAGGACGTCCTCGTCGGCATCAGCTTCCCGCGCTATTCCACCGCCGCCATCCGCGCGATGGAATTTTCCGAAAAGGCAGGCGCGCGGACGATTGCGCTGACGGACTCTCCCGACGCGCCCGTTGCGAAAAACGCGCAGTATGTCCTGTGTGCAAAGAGCGACATGGTCTCGCTTGCCGACTCGATGATCGCGCCGATGAGCGTGCTCAACGCGCTGATCGTTTCCGTCGCCTCCAAGCGGCGGCAGGAGACGTCGCAGATCTTTGACCGCTTGGAAACCATTTGGGACACCTACCATGTCTATGAAAAAATCGGTGAATGAGGTCGTCGTGATCGGCGGCGGCGCTGCCGGTATGTTTGCCGCGATTACGGCGGCAAGGCATGGGAAGGGCGTCCTCCTGCTGGAAAAAAATGACCGCCTCGGCAAGAAGCTTGCAATCACGGGCAAGGGAAGGTGCAATGTAACCAATAGCTCCTCCGTGGACGAGGTGCTGAAAAACATCCCGCGCAACGGAAGATTCCTGCAAAGCTGTCTGCACGCCTTTTCGCCCGAGGACACCGTTCGCTTTTTTGAGGAGAACGGCTGTCCGCTGAAAACCGAGCGCGGCAATCGGGTCTTTCCCGTTTCCGACCGCGCATCGGATATTATCGCGGCGCTGGAACGGGCGCTGCGTCAAAGCGGCGTGGTGCGCCGACACGAACGGGCGCTTGAGATTCTGACGAAAGACGGGGCGGTTGCCGCCGTTAAGACCGAGCGGGGCTTGATCTCTGCGGAGTCGGTCATCCTGTGTACCGGCGGGCTTTCTTATCCCGCCACCGGCTCGACCGGCGACGGCTACCGTATGGCGGAGCGGCTCGGTCATACCGTCCTGCCTACGGTCGGCTCCCTCGTCCCGCTGGAAAGCGACGACGCGGCGTGCGGGCAGATGCAAGGGCTTTCGCTGCGCAATACGGCGCTGAAGCTCCTTGACGGCAGAGGAAAGACCGTCTATCGCGACTTCGGCGAGCTGCTGTTTACGCATTTCGGCGTTTCCGGTCCAATGGCGCTGTCCGCCTCGGCGCATTTGCGGGACGGGGAGCGGTACACGCTCAGTTTGGACCTCAAGCCCGCGCTTGACGAGGAGAAGCTGGAAGCGCGTTTTCTGCGCGACCTGACCGCTTATGCCAATCGGAGCATGGAGAACGCACTCAGCGATCTTTACCCCCATTCGATGATCCCCGTGCTGCTCAAGCGCTGCGGAATCGATCCCGCGATGAAGGCAAATTCGCTGACCCGCGTACAGCGCAGAGAGCTGATTGCGCAGACCAAGGCGTTTACCGTGCCGATCACGGGTGTCCGTCCGATCGATGAGGCGATCATCACACGCGGCGGTATTTGCGTGAAGGAGATCGACCCGAAAACCATGTGCTCCAAGCTCGTTTCGGGGCTGTATTTTGCGGGCGAGATACTGGATTGCGACGCCTATACGGGCGGCTTTAATTTGCAGATCGCGTGGTCCACGGCGTTTGCAGCCGGAACTACGGCGGGCAGTAAAATAAAACAGGAGTAACAGAGATGGAACAGAAATATTACAGCGTTGCCATCGACGGACCTGCGGGCGCGGGAAAAAGCACCATCGCCCGCCAAGCAGCGCAGCGCCTGCAATTTGTTTATGTGGATACCGGTGCGATCTATCGGACGGTCGGCTACGCGGCGTTTTCCGAAGGGATCGCGCTTACCGATACGACCTCGATCGCGGCGCTTTTGCCGAAGCTGGCTGTCTCGCTGCGTTGGGAAAACGGCTTGCAGCATATGCAGCTCAACGGGCGCGACGTCACCGACCTAATCCGTCAGCCGGAGATCTCGACCTATGCCTCCGTCAGCGCCGCGATCCCCGAGGTCCGCGCGTTCCTGCTCAATACGCAGCGTGAGATCGCACGGACGCACAGCGTCGTGATGGACGGGCGCGACATCGGGACGGTCGTGCTGCCGAACGCCGATGTGAAAATCTTCCTGACCGCCTCGGCGGAGGTCCGTGCAAAGCGCCGCTATCTGGAGCTACAGTCAAAATCGGTGTCGGATACATATGAGACGGTCCTTGCCGATATGATCGAGCGCGACCGCCGCGATACCGAACGCCCCATTGCACCGCTGAAGCAGGCGCCCGACGCCGTTTTGGTGGATACCTCCGAGCTGTCGCCGGAGGAGAGTGTTGATGCGGTCGTCCGCGTTATTTGGGAGAGAATCAAGCTATGAAGATCATGCCTCATTGGGAATATCGCGCGTTTCGCGGTGTTTTGAATGTCCTGTTTCATATTGCGCATCCCGTGATCCGCGTTCGCGGACGGGAAAATCTGCCGCAGGGCGCGGCGATGCTCTGCTGCAATCACAGCTCGTTTTCCGATCCGATTTGGGTCATTATCGGCGGCAATTTCGACGAGCTTCCGCGAACAATGGCGAAAAAGGAGCTTTCCGAGATCAAGCCGCTTTGGTACCTGTACCGACGGCTCGGCGCGTTTTCCGTAGATCGCGGCAAGAGCGACATTGCTGCCCTTCAAACGGCGATGCATACCCTGCGCGACGGAAACAAGGTGCTGATCTTCCCCGAGGGCACGCGGATGCGCGAGGGCAAGGAGGTCCACCCGCATAACGGCGCGGTGATGCTTGCCGCGCGGCAGAACGTTCCCGTCGTTCCGATTTATCTGACGGCAAAAAAACGCTTTTTCGGTCCGATCGACCTCGTTTTCGGCGAGCCGATGACCTTTCCCTTTGCGGGACGGCGGGCAACAACGGAGGAGCTGGACGGCGCTACGGCGGAGCTGATGGCTGCCATCTATGCCTTGGGTGAAAAGCGGTGAAGGTCCTTGTTGCAAAAAGCGCGGGCTTCTGCTACGGCGTGAACCGCGCGGTCGATCTGGTCGAGCAGGCGGTGGACGCGGGGAAGCAGGTCGTCACGCTCGGACCGATCGCACACAACCGCCATCTTGTGCATTCCTTTGAGGAGCGCGGCGTCAGGACCGTTGCCTCCATCGACGAAATTCCCGACGGCGCGACCGTCATCATCCGTTCCCACGGCATCCCACGGGCAGCATATGAGGCGCTGAAAAAGCGCGACCTGACCATGATCGACGCAACCTGTCCCTCGGTAAAGCGGATTCACAAGCTGGTCGCCGCCGCAGAGGAGCAGGGGAGGCAACCCGTTATCATCGGCACGCCGGCCCACCCCGAGGTCGTCGCAATCGCGGGCTGGTGTACCCACCCGCTTGTGTTCCCCGACCCCGAGGCATTGGAGGCGTGGCTGAACGAGTCCGCCGCTCACGCACAAATGCCCGTCGCAGTCGTATCGCAGACGACAAGCACGCAATTTTTATGGGAAACTTGCAAGAATTTAATAAAAAAAGTGTGTACAAATCACGAAATCTTTGATACAATATGCAGAGCAACTGAGAATCGTCAGTCCGAGGCTGCCGAATTGGCTTCGGAATGTGACGCAATGCTGGTCGTCGGCGACGCGACCAGCTCCAACACCGCCCGTCTCGCCCACATCTGCCGCGAGCATTGCCCGCTCGTCATGCCGGTGGATTCCGCGCGGGATGTGGACAAGTCCCTGTTCGGCGGTATTGCTACGGTCGGCATCACTGCGGGTGCTTCTACGCCCGCGTGGATTATAAAGGAGGTCAAAAAGACTATGAGCGAAATTACTACTAATGTTGATGCAGTTGAGGAGAGCTTTGAGGAAATGCTCGAAAACTCCATCAAGACTTTGAATACAGGAGATAAGGTTCTTGGCACCGTTACGGCAATCGGCTCTACCGAGATTCAGGTTGACCTTGGCACAAAGCATGCCGGCTACATCCCGTATGACGAAGTAAGCGCAGACCCCAACGTAAAGCCCGAGGACATTCTCCATGTCGGCGACGAGATCGAGGTTTTTGTCGTTCGCGTCAACGATCAGGAGGGCACCGTCCAGCTCAGCCGCAAGAAGCTCGAGGGCATGAAGGTTTGGGACGACGTCGAGGCCGCTTGTGAGAACAAGACCGTCGTCGAAGGCGTTATCACCGAAGAAAACAAGGGCGGCGTCGTTGCCAACGTCAAGGGCGTTCGCGTGTTCATCCCCGCTTCCCAGACCGGTATTGCAAAGGGCGGCGATCTCGGCGAGCTGAAGGGTCAGACCGTCAAGCTGAAGATTACCGAGTTCAACCGTGCCCGTCGCCGCGTTGTCGGCTCCATCCGTGCGGTCAACAGCGAAGCCCGCAAGGCTGCCATCGAGAAGATCTGGAGCGAGATTGAGGTCGGCAAGAAGTATCACGGCGTCGTCAAGTCCCTGACCAGCTACGGCGCGTTCGTTGACATCGGCGGCGTGGACGGCATGGTCCATATCTCCGAGCTGTCCTGGGGTCGTATCAAGACGCCCGACGAGGTTGTCAAGGTCGGCGATCCCATCGATGTCTATGTTATTAAGTTCGATCCGGAGAAGAAGAAGATCTCCCTCGGCTATAAGACCGCCGAGATGAATCCGTGGAACCAATTCTGCGCGAAGTATTCCGTCGGCGACACCGCGTTGGTCAAGATCGTGAAGATTGTCGATTTCGGTGCCTTTGCCGAGATCCTTCCCGGCGTTGACGGCTTGATCCACATTTCTCAGGTTTCCGACCATCGCGTTGAGAAGGTCTCCGACGCTCTGAGCGAGGGTCAGGAGGTCGAGGCGAAGATCATCGACATCGACACCGAGCGCAAGCGCATCTCCCTCTCTGTCCGCGCTTTGCTTGAGCCGGAAGCTCCCGCCGAAGAGGAAGAGGAAGCCTGATTTCACAGCAGTATAAAACAAGCTGCCTCCTGCATTTCGCAGGGGGCGGCTTTTTGCTTTATCAAACGCCTATGGAGCAAACAGCAATAACGTCAATACCGTAGGGCGGGGTGCCCTCACCCCGCCGAAAGCGGTACAGATATTCGCACCGGTGAAGTGTCGGCACCACTGTGCGCAGCCAACTTAACGCTTAGGACGATGGCTGCAATTCGAATTCAATAGAAGTTGGGATCATCTGACGAGCCTAATTCCCCTCAAAAGCAGAGATGGACAGCAGTCTGGGAGGGGCGCACTACTTCCAGCGGCATGGTCAGTCGATAGGTTCGGTTTCTTCAATCTCAATCGGCTCGATAATGGTTGGAGGCTGAATGACCGAAACTTCGGAAGTGTCCTCATCCGCTGCCATGACCTCCGCTGTTGTGACCTCGATCACAGAGCAGGCGGTCTGACCCTCGGCGTTCGGATAATCCGGTTCAGGAATGTAGATACGATAACAGGGAACATATTTCCCGTTGGTTACTTTACTGCTATAGAATATTTCTGTCACATATTCGCTCGGCATATCATTTGGGAAAGCTTGTGCTAAAAAGGCATCAAAAGCCGTCGCGGACGCTGCGGTCACTCTTTCCTCTGTTTCGGTTGCGTGCGGAAGCTGAATGAATATGTTCAAGATGCCCTCATCATCGTAGTGGTCAACACTGATTGCTTTAAAGCTCTTTTCAATCAACTGTTCAACCGGGTCATCCCGATGCTCAGAGATAATGAATGTATGCGATATGCCTCCGAATTCAGTTTCAATGTCGCTCACTTCAGCGTTTTGAATTTCCTTCCATTCCATAGCAGACTGGACCAGCGGAAGCTGCATGAGCGTTTCGACATCGCACGGACCAGAATATCCATTTTTCAGTCTCACGCTGATCTGCCACGGGTTTACGACCACGGAAAGCTCGTCGTCCTGATACGAAACAATGTGGGGCGCGACGCTTTCGTCGTACGTAAAGTTGTAATCAGCCTCGGCACCATAATAACCCGTCAAGAAAGATCTACCGTATGCAATCTCCTGCGAGATCAATTCCGTGGTGATTTCAAAATTCAATCCGTAGGGGTCATAAGAATATAGGTTTTCAAAGACGGGATAGCTTCCAAGTTCTTCCGCTGCTTCTTCCTTTTGGAGCGTTGCAAGCTCATTGTTATCGAGCAGCATTATCTCGCTTCTCTCGCCAAAAATTCCGTAGCGCGGGATAAAACTGAGTTCCGGAATATCCTTGACCTCTGTAGGTGCATCGGTGGGGTCCTCGGTCGCAGGTGCCTGCATTGTGGACTGGTCGCTCTGATAGACGCCGCTATTATTATAATCTTCGGTCTCACCAACTGCGCAAGCACACAAAAGTGCAACTACGGTAACCATCAAAAGGTAAATCAGTCGTTTTTTCATCTTAAATGCTCCTTTCATCGTTCTGCTTTTGGTCAATCATTTACACAAATTATTAAACCGGAATGTGCCTTACTGTAGCTTTGAATGTTCCCGATCGGAACAGTGAATTCATTGGCACCATTCGGATCGTTCAAAATGATATTGTATGCAGATGTGGATGAATTGTACTCTAATCCCTTTATTACCATGTAATGTCCTCCTGTGCTATAAGGAAAGTAGGCATTTGAGCTAAATTTCATCGGTATTTGTACAGGGTGGTCATTGATTATATTGCGTAGTATAATATTGCTAAAATTGTCTAAACTATAATCGTTAAGTTCCTTCCACTTGTATCTAGTACTTTTGCCGTTTGCACTGAGATAAGAATTGATCGTACTGGTATTGACCCAAACATAAGTATAGTCCGCTTGTGGGTCTTTATTCTTTTCGATGATTTCGTTAGCCTTGATAATATAATCGCCCTCTGTAACACTGATACCGTAGTAACCGAGTACCATTCTTCCGCTTGCCGGTCCGCAAGTATCGCCCGTTTGCTGCGCATAGAGCGGAACTTGAAGCGTTTTAGACGGGTAAGCCCTTGCACGGAAAAGATAATACGAGGTTGTGGAGCAGCCGCTTGCCGATTTTATCTTGATGTAGTAGTTTGTATTTGCGGAAACACTCATGCTGACCAACTCACTTGTATTGCCCGAATTTGTTGAGCTTCTGAGCAGGGACGTTCCGTTCGAGCTGTAGATATACATATCGTAGTTTTTGCCCGACGGAATTCTGCCCAAATAAAAGTTAGCCCGCCCGCCGTGCGGGAAACTGACAACCCAGTAATCAACATCACTTGTGCTGTTCATCAACCCATAGGAATCATAATCATCGTAGGTTCGATCTGCGCGCAAATAGGAATCGTTGTTCTCTCTTTCATAAACTGTGCCGGAAGCTGCATTAGCATTGATGGGAAGCGACCGGAACAAGCTGACGGCAATCAGAATGCTGAGAAGCAAGCCAACTGCTTTCAGAAGTTTCCTTGCGTACATAATTACCTCCTTTAGTATGACGAAATAATAGTGAAATAGTTCCTTAATAGGATGCGTAGCTGTAAACGCTGACGGTTTCGCGGGTTGCGGCGGTCAGGGTAAAGGTCGCAACTGCGCGGTATTCCCCGCTGCCGCTGAGCTGCGCGGAATACTGCTTCGTAAATTTACGGCTCGTTGTCGAGTACGACCACACATCATTCGGCGAGGGAATATCCACCCGTGTCCATGCGCCGTTGACCTTTTTTTCGAGATAGGTGGCAACATAAACTTGGGTAACATTTGCGTTTGCGGTGCAGGATATTGTAACCTGTGCGCTTCCGGAAGAATCGATCATAAGATACGCGGATAAGCTCTTTGCGTTCGTATAGCAGGGGGTAACCGTATCGGGCTGTGCGGCGGAGACACTCTGTAAAAGTGTCAGGACAATCACGAGGACAAGTAAGCAACTGAGAATTTTTTTCATTCGAATTTCCTCCGTTCATAAGTAGTTTTTGTTTGGTCAAGGCTGTGTTGTTGTGTCATATTGTATAGGGTAGTAACATAGGTAACAGAGAGGGAAGAGACATAGGTAACAGTTTT
>URWG01000008.1 GCA_900551495.1 uncultured Eubacteriales bacterium | reverse complement strand
AAGCCGATCGACGTCATCGAAAAGAACACCGTCAAGGCGCTTGTTGATAACGGCACCGTCGTCATTACCGTCGGCGGCGGCGGCATCCCCGTCGTTCGCAGAGACGGCAAGCTCTACGGCACGCCCGCCGTCATCGACAAGGACTTTGCCTCCGCGAAGCTCGCCGAGCTGGTCCACGCCGACGCGCTGGTCATCCTGACCGCCGTTGACCGTGTCTGCATCAACTGGGGCAAGCCGAATCAGGAGAGCCTCAGCGAAATGACCGTCGAGGAAGCGGAAAAGTATTGCGGCGAGGGTCACTTTGCCCCCGGCTCCATGCTCCCGAAGGTCAAGGCAGCCGTCAGCTTCGCAAGGACCGGCGGAACCGCCATCATTGCCTCGCTGGAAAACGCGGGTGCAGCCGTCCGCGGCGAATCCGGCACAAAGGTCCATCTGTAATCTATATAAACAGAAATCAAGCGCGGCACCGTCGATCGACAGTGCCGCGCTTAATGTGAATTCAGTCAATATCCTGCACGATCTCGTCCGGCGGGTTATCGAGAACGGACGGGTTGCGGAGGATCTTGTGGAAATACTTCAGGACCGTTGCGTAGTAGAAGCCGTCCACGGTACGCTCGTCGCAGTTGAGTACGATGTCTACATAGCGGCGCATGACAGGCTTGCCCTCCATGTCCAGCTCCGTCTTACGGTACTTTCTGCCGACGGCGAGGAAAACAGGCAGGTTGCCGAAATTATACAGATGGTGTACGATCGGCGGGATGCCGAGAGAACCCATGGAGGTGAAAATGACCGCACCGTGGAAGGGGCTAAGCTCCGTCAGGAATGCGGGGAGCTTGCCGAAATAATCGGCAACCTTGAGCGACCACACGGTAAATTTCAGCAAAAGCCCCGGCAGACTTGCCAGCAGTCCTGCGACATTATCAAAGCTGCTGTCGAGCGGACTGTTCTTGACCTCCTCAATCACGGCGTTGAGCTTGCGGTAAACCTCGTCGGCATTATCCGCACGGTTGAGGTGGAGCTTGATCGTCGTGTCGGGCGCATCGGTGGACATTTCCTTTTTTACCGTCATGGTAAAGGGAATATCGTCGTCGCGCTGGTAGACGCGCTGTCCGGAGAAGAAGCGGTTGCACCCGGGGTATTTCGCAATGCAGCGGACATAGGCGGCAAGGAAAACGTGGAAAATGCCGAAGCCCTCCAAGCCCTCCGCGCGCTTTTTATGGACATAGCGCTCAACCGCCGTGATCTCGACGGTATCGTGGATGCTGTTACAGGCATCGTTCCGGTCGGGCATGATGTAGCCCGCCACGACCGACATACCGCTCATCGTGCGGACGCGTCTGCCGTCCTTGCGGTCGCCCCAGGTGGGATGATACTTCCCGTCGGCAAAGACACGCAGGGCAAGCGCCGTCGAAAACAGCGCCGTAACAAGGCTGAGGTTGCCGATCTTGTTGCACAGCTCATACAGAGAGACGCTTCCCGCCGTCGTAAAGAGGTCGTAGCCAAGAAATGCAACCGGAAGCGCCGTCAGCAGCGGCAGGACGGGAGCGCGGGGAAGCTTCCCCGTCATCACCAGCCGATAAACAATGTAAAATACTAAATACAGCAGCCAGCATACAACAACATAGCGTAGGTAGGCAAAAAGGTTATACCCGCCCGACAGTCCCACAACGCAGGCGGGGTTTCGGCGTATCCGCAGATACCAATCCATCGCGATCTGCCCGAAGTAAACGCACGCCCAAAACACGGGCTTTGTGGAGCGGTACAGCTCCTCCTGCCCGCGCGCAAGGGCAATAAACGCAAAACCGAGCGCGCACCAGATCGGCAGGACCTTTTGGAACCAGATGTTGACGGTTGAGATCTCAGCCGACTCGCCGAAGCACAGCGCAAGGATATACATTACCGCCGCGCCGACGCTCAGAAGTCCTGCCAGCCAAGTCAGCGGATTGCGTCTGCTGACATAATAGCGAACCTGCTTCATATAATACTCCTCTCTCATCCTCTTTTCCGCCGCAGCGGTCGGTAACATTGTACCATATGCGCGGAAAAAAATCTACACCGAATTCCGCCGCCCTTCCCTGTACGCTCTCCGTTGTCGAATACGGTAAGAATGCGTCCGAATTTCGCATAAAAAACATGAAAAAACCGAAAAAAGCATTGACTTTCCAAGCTTCAACATATATAGTTCACAATAGGGTTTTGTGGTTTTGCCACGGACTACTATATTGGAAATGGGGGAGGATAAATGTCCCAGGAGCTGATCCGTTTGACAGACCTTGTGATGGAGTTTGACGGGGAGCGTATTCTCGATTCGATCAATCTTTACATCAATGACAAGGAATTTCTCACCTTGCTCGGTCCGAGCGGCTGCGGCAAGACCACCACACTTCGTGTCATCGGAGGCTTTTTGACGCCGACATCCGGCGATGTACTGTTTGACGGCAAGCGAATCAACGATGTGCCTGCCTATCGACGAAAGATCAACACGGTGTTCCAGCGATACGCGCTGTTTCCCCATCTGGACGTGTATGATAACATCGCGTTCGGACTGCGCATTGCAAAGCTCAGCGAGGAGGAGATCGATGAGCGCGTAACGGAAATGCTGGAGATCGTTTCACTCAAGGGCTTTGAAAACCGAAAGGTCACCGCCCTCTCCGGCGGACAGCAGCAGCGCGTCGCCATTGCGCGTGCGCTGGTCAACCGTCCGAAGGTGCTGCTGCTCGATGAGCCGCTCGGTGCGCTGGATCTTCGTCTGCGGAAGGATATGCAGAACGAGCTGAAGCGTATCCAGCAGACCATGGGGATCACCTTCATCTATGTCACCCACGACCAGGAGGAGGCGCTTACCATGTCCGACACCATCGTGGTCATGGATAAGGGCAAGATCCAGCAGATCGGCACGCCGGAGGATATTTACAATGAGCCGAAGAACGCCTTTGTCGCGGACTTCATCGGCGAATCGAACATTTTGGACGGCGTGATGCTGGAGGACCGTTTGGTCAAGTTCTTCGGGCGCCAGTTCCCGTGCGTGGACAGCGGCTTTGAAAAGAACGAGCCGGTCGATGTCGTCATCCGTCCCGAGGATATTGACATCGTTGCCGCCGACGCAGGGCACCTGTGCGGCACAGTCACCTCCGTTACCTTCAAGGGCGTCCACTATGATACGATCGTTGACTTCAAGGGCTTCAAGTGGCTCATTCAAACCACCGACTACTGCCCCGTCGGCTCGTATATCGGCATTTGCCTGAATCCCGAGGACATCCATATTATGCACAAGAGCGAATATTCGGGTATGTTCGGCGATTACAGCTCCTATTCCGCGGAATATGACGAGATCGCGGACGCGGAGGGCAGCGAAGATGAAGAGTAAGTGGCTGTCCGGTCCGTACATTATTTGGATGCTCCTGTTTACGCTGATCCCGTTGGGCGTCGTGGCTTACTTCGCCTTCACGGACTCGGTCACGGGAGCCTTTACCCTCGCGAACCTTGCGAAAATTTGGGATTATCTCCCCATTTTCCTCCGCTCGATCTGGCTGAGCATCTTTGCCACGCTGATCTGCCTTGTCATCGGCTACCCTGTGGCATACTACATTGCGCACTGCTCCCCGCTCAAGCAGCGCTTTCTGCAAATGTTCATCATGCTCCCGATGTGCATGAGCTTCCTGCTGCGGACGCTGGCTTGGGTCGCGCTTTTAGAGGACACCGGCATTATCAATAATTTCGTCCGCTCGCTGGGGCTGTCTCCCCTGCCGCTCATCCGAAATAACGGCGCAGTCATTCTCGGCATGGTCTATAACTATCTGCCGTATATGATTCTGCCGCTTTACACGGTCATTATGAAGCTTGACCGCCGGCTGATCGAGGCGGCGGAGGACTTGGGCTGCAATACGCGGCAGGTCTTTACCAAGGTGACGCTCCCCCTGTCCGTCCCCGGCATTGTCTCGGGCATTACGATGGTGTTCGTTCCCGCCGTTTCAACCTTCTACATTTCGCAGAAGCTCGGCTCGCCCGGTACAATCCTCATCGGCGACGTCATTGAGTCGCAGTTCAAGTCCGCCTACAATCCGAATTTAGGCGCCGCCATGTCGCTGGTGCTGATGGTGCTCATCTTTGCCTGCATCGGCATTATGAACCACTTCACGGACGACGACGAAGAAAGCATGGTGACGATATGAGACGATTTAACCGTGTTTTCACCGTTTTGGTCTTTGCGTTCCTGTACATTCCGATGGTCGTCCTTGCGGTCGCCTCGTTCAACAAGGGTATGGACATCGCCGTATTCAAGGGTTTCACCTTCGACCAGTACAAGGAACTGTTCCGCGATTCGTCGCTGCTGGCGCTGCTGCGCAATTCGCTGATTATCTCCGTACTGGCAAGCCTGCTGGCAACCGTAATCGGCACCGCCGCCGCCGTCGGTATCTTCAGAATGCGCGGGCGGATGCGCTCGGCGGTCATGACGATGACCAACATCCCCATGACCAACCCCGAGATCGTCACGGGCGTTTCAATGGCGCTGCTGTTCGCCTTCGCGGGCATGATGCTGCGTATCCACTCGATTCTCGGCTTTTGGACGTTGCTGATTGCGCATATCACGTTCAATCTGCCGTATATCATCCTCAACGTCATGCCGAAGCTGTCGCAGATGGACCCCGACCTGACCGAGGCGGCGCTCGATCTCGGCTGCACGCCCGTTCAGGCGTTCTTCAAGGTCGTTCTGCACGAGATCATGCCCGGTATCATCTCCGGTATGCTGATGGCGTTCACGATGTCTCTTGACGATTTTGTAATCTCCTATTTCGTCACCGGCTCCGGCTTTGTCACGCTGCCGGTCGAGATCTACAGCTACACGAAAAAGCCCATCCAGCCGAAGGTCTACGCCCTGTTTACGCTGATGTTCCTCGTGATCCTGCTGGTCATGACGACGATGAACCTCCTGCAGGCGCGGGATAAGACCCGTCGTCAAAAGCAAAGGAGGGCTGCGAAGTGAGAATGCGTCTTCTTTCCCTCCTTCTTGCGCTGCTGATCTGTTTGACCGCGCTGCCCACCTCCGCCGCCGCTGCCGATACGGTAACGATCAACGTCTATAACTGGGGTCAGTATATCGCCGACGGCACCGACGATTCCATCGACGTGATCGAGGCGTTCGAGGAGGCTTACCCGAACATCAAGGTCAACTACATGACCTTCGACAGCAACGAGAGTATGTATACCAAGCTCAAGGCGGGCGGTTCCTCCTTCGACATCATCATCCCTTCGGATTATATGATCGACAAGCTCATTCAGGAGGATATGCTTGAGGAGCTGGACTTCTCCAATATTCCGAATTACGAGACGATCGACGAGGGCTTCAAAAACCTCGCCTACGACCCGGAAAACCGCTACTCCGTCCCCTACACCTGGGGCACCGTGGGCATTATCTACAACACGAAGTACGTCGATCCTGCGGATGTCACGGGCTGGGAGATTTTCGGGAACGAAAAGTACGCGGGCAAGATTCTGATGTTCGACAATCCCCGCGACGCCTTTGCCATTGCGCAGCTTGAGCTGGGCTACGACATCAACTCCGAGGACAGCGTGGCGCTGGGTCTGGCGGCGCAGCTCCTGCGCGACCAAAAGCCGCTGGTGCAGGACTATGTGATGGATCAGATTTTCAGCAAGATGGAGCGTGCCGAGGCTTGGATCGCGCCGTACTACGCAGGCGACTACCTAACGATGGTTGAGGAAAATCCCGATTTGGAGTTTTACTTCCCCGAGGAGGGCTACAATCTCTTTGTCGATGCAATTTGCATCCCGAAGGGCGCCGAGCACAAGAAGGAAGCCGAGCTGTTCATCAACTTCCTGATTTCGCCCGAGATTTGTGCGCAGAATTTGGAGTTTTTGGGCTATTCCGCGCCCTCCTCTGCGGCGAAGGCGCTGATGGACCCCGAAACGGCGGAAAATCCCGTTGCCTACCCCTCCGACGAGGTGCTGGCTCGCGGCGTCGCCTTCCGCGCACTTTCCGAGACGGCAACGCAGGAAATGAACACGCTTTGGCTGACCGTTAAGACCGCCGATACCGCAACAACGGTTTATCTCATTCTGACCGCCGTCGCCGCTGTCGGTGTCGCCGTGCTGTGGCTCTACGCGAAAATGCGCCGGCGGGCAAAAAAGGCACGCCGCTGTGCAAAATGGAAAACATCATCATAAAGTAAACTACTCCGGTTGGAAGTCTTCTTCCAACCGGAGTAGTTTTCGCAGCTTTATGCCCAAATCAGCCAAATGTAGACATAGCCGACCAGCACGGCGACGAGCGTAAACGGCAGTCCGATGCGCATAAACTGACTGTTTTTGACCTCGTAGCCCTCCTTGCGCAGGATACCGATGGCGGTAATGTTCGCTGAGGCGCCGATGGGTGTGATGTTGCCGCCGAGGGTCGCTCCGCTGAGAAGCCCGAAGTAGAGCACATACGGCACACCCGTCATGCCCATGGCAAGGGCAATGCTTTTGATGACGGGAAGCATGGTCGCAACATACGGTATGTTGTCGATAAACGCAGACAGCAGCACCGAGGCAACCACGATGATGGTGTAGACCGCGAAGAGATTGCCGCCGCCGAGAGATTGAATCATCCTCGCAAGCTCGTCAAGAATACCGGCACGCTCCACGCCGCCGATGATAATAAACAGCGATGCCAGCAGTAAAATCGTGCGAAAATCGATTTCCCGCAGAGCGGAGACGAGCTGCTTTGCGCTCCGGTTGCGCAGGAGAGAATACAGCGCCGTAACCGCAAAGATTGCAAGGCAGATATAGCCGTTAATATTCTCCGGCAGATCGGGCAGGAAGGACGCACCGATCAGCAGCACGATATTCAGCAGCAGCAAGACGGAGGGCACATAATCCTCGACCTGCGTCTGCGACTGGATCATCACATGGCTGCGCTGCTTGCGGAAAAGGAACATGATAACGGGAACGGTCGCCAGTGCGCCCAGCTCCACCGCCCAGAAAATACTGAATTTTCCGTCAAGGAAGAAAAACTCAAAAAAATTCATATCCGCGTAGCCGCCGAGCATGATCGACGTCGTATCGCCCACGAGCGTTGCCGCACCCTGCAGATTGGACGAAACGGAGATACAGATGAGCATATCCACGGGCGAAATCTTGAGCTGCTTTGCAACCGCCAGTCCGATCGGTGCAATCATCAGGACGGTGGCAACGTTGTCCATAAACGCCGAAATAAAGCCGGAAAACAGCGAGATCAGCACCACTGCCCACATTGTGTTCGGCGCGATGCGCAGGATGCGCTCCGCCATACGGTCGGGCATTTTTGAGGCAATGAAGAAATAAACCGTCCCCATCGTGCCGAACAGCATCATCAGGACGTTCCAGTTGATCGTTCCTGCGGCATCGGGCAGCGCCGTCATCGGGCTGCCGTTGCCGGAGATGCCGCCCCAAATGATAAAGAACACTGCGGCGCAGGCTGCGACCCAATGCCGCACCTTCGGCAGCAGAATCATCAGAACATAGGTCACGGCAAAAGCAATCAGGGGAATCAACATATAAATAACAGCTCCTCTCTGTGCGGCGCGAAAATCCGCCGCAAAAAGTAAGAAAAAAAGACTCTCGGCACGCACGGTGCCAAAAGTCTCGTTCCCAAACAGGCGCATACCCACCGACGTTTGTCGGGCGATTGTTGAGTATGCGTAATAACTACTCCCTTTTAACGCAATTAATATAGCAGACCGAGGGCGCTTTGTCAAGTAAAAATCGGCGTATTTCCGCGAATACGGAAATGCGCCGAATTAAAATCAATAGGGCATGAGGGGCGCGGTGCCGTCGTCGTCCGCCTGCTCGACAGCGCGGATCTCCACGTCATAGCCGTAGTCGGCATCGACCGAGACGTGAACTGTCTGACCGACACGCTTGCCGAGCACCGCCCGTCCGAGCGGGGACTCTATGCTGATAAAGCCGGCGTCGGGCTGGATACGGACGGTCGAAACGATCTGAATCTCCATCTCCTCCTCGTCCTCGGGCAGCCAAAGCGTCACCTTGTCGTAAAGCTTCACCGTGCCCTCGGGAGCGGACGCCGTATCCTCGTCGATGATCTGCGCGGTCTTTATCATATTTTGCAGATAGCGCACGCGGCTGTCGTTTTTGCGCTGCTCCTGCTTCGCCGCCTTGTATTCATAGTTTTCGCTGAGATCGCCGAAGGCACGGGTGCGCTTGACCTCCTCGATGATCTTCGGGCGGATGTTGAGCCGTCGGTCCTCCAGCTCCGCCTCCATCAGCGCAATGTCCTTTTTCGTCAGTTTATCGTACATTTCCATTCTCCATTTCCTGCGGCATACAGTGCTCAAAGATGGCGAGCACGCCGTTTTTCGACGCCTCCTCGACCTCCTCGGTCGATTGCAGCGTCCAGCCGAATTCCTGCGCACCCCAAAGATGGCAGCAGAGCCACAGCCCCGGGCGCTTGCGGTCCGCATAGCGATAGGCGATAAAGTGCGGGACGGTCAAAAAGTTCGTCAGCAGCGCCGTCAACACAAACGCCGTCGCACCGTGCAGCCCGCTGCGATCCTTGAGGAAGTTGCAGGAAAGCTGACCGCGCACGATCTCGGGGTGGCGCTTTTTCAGATACATCAAAACACGGGGATCAAAGGATTCAATGCAGAATTCCAGCGACGGATAGTGCCGCAGAAGCTGGCAGACCCGCCGCGCCAAGCTCGCATGATTGCCCTCATACGCCTTCAGCTCAATGACCAGCGGCGTCTTTCCCGCAAAGATCGGCAGCACCTGCTCCAAAAACGGGATCGGCTCGTCCGTCCCCTCGAGACGGTATTGCGCCAGCTCCTCCTTCGTGCAGTCGCAGATATTGCGCTCGACCCCCGCAGTCCGCAGCAGGCTTTCGTCGTGCATGACAACGAGCTTGCCGTCCTTGCTCAAATGGACGTCCAACTCCGCGCCGTAGCCGTATTCGACCGCGCGGCGGAAGGCGGTCAGCGAGTTTTCGGGAATTCCCTGCTCCGCATCGTGCAGTCCGCGATGGGCGTAGTGGTAGTCCGCAAGACCGTAAAAGCCGTATTTCCTCCGCTTCGTCCGCAGCGCAAGCAGCCACAGCAGCAGCACCGCAGCAAGTGCAAGCAAAACGTAGATCATTTTCCGTCAATCCTCCACATTCAGCGCTTCCAAGCCGCGTTTTGCGGTCGGTTTATTGTCCCCGTGCAGGACGAATGCCATCGTCACGATCGCAAGCCCCGAGAACACCGCTGCATAGGGGAACAGCACCGTCATGCCGAATCGGTCCATCAAAAGCCCCGAGAACATCGGCGTGACCGTCTGCGCCGCCATCGACGCGGTATAGTAAATGCCGGTAAAGCGCCCGACGTCCCCGCCGCTGCACATCTCCACGACCATCGGGAAGGAATTGACGTTGATGGTCGCCCAGCCGATGCCCGCCAGCGCAAACATCGCGTTCATCAGCAGCGTCGGGCTGTCCTCACGCAGGAAGCACGCCACGGCAAAGGCAGTCGTCAGCATCGCAACGCCGACCAGAATCGTCCGCTTCCGTCCGAGCTTGGACGAGATCATGCCGACGGGAAGGTAGGCGATAATCGCCGCCGCTTGTGCAATGATAAGCGTCAGATTGTAGTCCTTGTGCAGAATGTTCGCTGCGTAGACGGAATACTTTGACGTCACGGCGTTATAGCCCATAAACCACAGCACGATCGATGCCAGCAGGAAGATCAGCGAACGCCGTTCTCCCCTGCTGAGCTTGCGGTGCGAGCGCTCGTTTTCCGCCTCGTCCTCGATCCCGTAACGGCGGCTGTCCTCGTGCATCTGCTTGACCAGCTTCGGCTCGCGCACCCTCCAAAGGAAGATTGCCAGCGCCAGCAGCATTACGCCCGCAATGACGGCAAAATACGTCGTATAGCTCATCATGGAGTTCCGAGAGGCACTGGTGGCAAAGACCATGCCCAGCACAAGAATGAGAATACCGCCCGCAGACCCCATAAGATTAATGACCGCGTTCGCCTTTGAGCGCAGCGGCTTGCCCGTCCCGTCCGGCATCAGCGCCACGGCGGGCGTTCGGAAAACCGCCATGGAGATCAGCAGAAGCAGCAGAACAAGGATGAACACGATCAGCGTGGTCGGCGAGGAGCGCGTGACCTCCCGCGCATACGCCTGCCGTGCGGGAACAACATACTGCGTGTAAGCGTCGCCGTCCTTGTCCGAGCGGATCGCGCAGAACTCCTCCTGCGTAAAGCGGTCGGAAAGAGTGAAGTGCTCGCCCTCGGGCGTCATCAGCTCCCGATCGGCGCAGTCCTCATAGATAATGCTCAGCGCCTTCGGGTCGTCGGGCACGGAAACCTCGCGCACGGCATTGAGCTGCCGATTATCCACAAACGACAAGCCGACCAGCAGTATCGCCGCCGCGATCGTACCCACGAGGATGAACGGTGTGCGGCGCCCGAGGCGCGAGGTGCAGCGGTCGGAGATCATGCCGAACAGCGGCAGCATGAACAGCGCCAAAATATTATCCAGCGCCATAATGACGCCGGACGCCGCCTGCGGCAAGCCGAATTTGTTCGTCAGAATCAGGGGGATGGTGTTGTCGTATGCCTGCCAGAAGGCGCAGATCAGAAAAAAGGCAAAGCCGACAAAAATCGTGCGTTTGTAATTGAGCTTCACGGTTTTCTCTCTCCAATCAGATGGTTTAACAGAGCTCGAATATTGTCAAAAACAAAGGTAGGCTTTTCGGGGGAAGCGGGAATGTCCGCACGCGTGCTCTCACCGGAGAGGACCAGCGCCGTGTCAATTCCCGCGTGAACGCCGCAGGCAATGTCCGTATACAGCCGATCGCCGATCAGGAGCGTCTGCTCCGACGAAACACCGCAGCGCTGCATGGCAAGCAGTGCCATGGCAGGCTCTGGCTTTCCGATAAAGCGCGGACGTCTGCCCGTCGCACGAAACAACATTTCGCACACGCTCCCGCAGTCGGGAACGTAGCCGTACCAAGTCGGGCACACCCAATCGGGATTCGCCGCAATAAAATCGACGCCCCGATTCAGGAGAATGCAGGCATCCTCGAGCTTGCGGAAGGTCAGCTCCGTGTCAAAGCCGCAGACAAGCGCCGCCGTTTCCGCGCTCGGCTCGTCCGTCAGACAAAAGCCCGCCTGCGAAAGCTGCTGCCGAAACGACGCCGTACCGAAGGCGTACAGAAGCTTGTCCCGATAGCCCGCCGCCGACAGGTCTGCAATGAGCGCATCGACCGAGGTCAGAAAATCCTCCGCCGTTGATTCGATTCCGAGCCTGCGCAGCTTTTCGATGTACGCCGTCACGCTCCGCGAAGAATTATTGGTCAGAAACAAGTATTTCCCGCCGCTGCGCCGTACATAATCCAAGAAGTCCGTTGTTCCGTCGAACAGCGTCTCGTCGAGGTAGATCGTCCCGTCCATGTCCAAAAGGAACAGCCGTTTTTGCAGAAGTCGCTCCGTCACGCGCCCCTCCCCTTTCTCTGCGTACCATTATAATGCTTTCATCGTAGCTGCGCAAGGGGCAATCCGTTTTTTCCCATTTGAAAAAATCGGAGAATTTCAGCGGATTTTTGCGCGAAAGGGTTGTAATCATTGTAATTTTTTGTTACAATATAAAAACGACGAAGGGAGCGATGGCATGAAACTGATTTCTTGGAACGTGAACGGCATCCGTGCCTGTTTGGAAAAAGGCTTCCGAGAGGCTTTTTCGCTGCTGAACGCCGATTTCTTCTGTTTGCAGGAGGTCAAGGCGCTGCCGGAGCAGGTCGCGCTGGATTTCCCCGGCTATCGGCGCTACTGGTACTCCGCCGAGAAGAAGGGCTATTCCGGCACGGCGATCTACACGAAGCACGAGCCGCTTTCCGTCCGCTACGGGCTGGGCATTGAACCGCTCGACCGCGAGGGGCGGCTGATCGCGCTGGAATATCCGCACTGTTTCGTCCTCACCTGCTACACCCCGAACGCACAGGACGGGCTGAAGCGGCTGGACCATCGGCTGCAATGGGAGGCCGCGCTGCGTGACTATCTGACGGAGCTTGACCGCGAAAAGCCCGTGATCTTCTGCGGCGATCTGAACGTCGCCCATCAGGAGATCGACCTGAAAAATCCCAAGAGCAACCGCGGCAACCCCGGCTTTTCCGACGAGGAGCGGGAGCAGTTCTCGCTGCTTTTGGCGGCGGGCTTTACCGACACCTTCCGCTACCGTCACCCCGACCTTGCCGACGCCTACTCGTGGTGGAGCTACCGCTTCCACGCGCGGGAGAAAAATATCGGCTGGCGCATCGACTACTTTCTCGTCTCCGACCGTTTGCAGCCGTCCATCGTCGCCACACCGATCTATCAGGAAATTCTCGGCTCCGATCACTGCCCCGTCGGGCTGGAGCTGTCTATGGAGGTTTAATTCGAATGAAACGAACGCTGATCTGTCTGCTGCTGTGCCTGAGTATTCTGCTCGCCTGCGTCCCGACCGTCGCCGCATATTCCAATGCCAGCGGCTGGGCGAAGGAGGCTGTGGATGCCATGTATTCTCTCGGCTTCCTGCCGGAAAGTCTCGGCGGCGCAAATATGAAGCGGAATATCACCCGTGCCGAGATGTGCAAAATGGCAGTCCTCGTCTATGAGCACCTGATGGGCGGCTATGCCTATCCGGACTCCACCAACCACTTCACCGACACCAAGGATTCCGCCATCTGCTACGCCTACGAGCAGGGCATTATCGCCGGCTACGGCGACGGCACCTTTCACCCGAACGACTCGCTGACGCGGCAGGACTTCTTCAAGATCACCTACAATCTGATGGGCAGCGCCTACTGCGACACCACCGATGTCACCCGTGCCTCGCTGGACGGCTTCCGCGATTCCGCCGAGGTCAGCAACTATGCCGTCGAGCCGACGCAGGTCATGGTCTCCATCGGCATCGTAAAGGGCACAGGAACCAAGCTTGAGCCGAAGGCAACGACCACCGCCGAGGAAGCGATCGTCATGTTCTTCCGCGCCTATCAATATATGTGCGACTGGTTCAACAAGCAGTCCGAGGAGAACAAATCCGTCCTCATCCGCAAGGAGGGCTATACCGGTATCAGCACCTGGGCAATCCGCGAGGTGCAGGAGATGCAGTCCAAGGGCATGATCCCCTCCTGCCTCGACAAGTGCGACATGAGCAAGTCCATTACCCGTGCGCAGATGTGCTCGATCGCAGTCATCGCCTATCAGAAGGCGACCGGAACGACCTACACCGCCAAGCGCACCGACCACTTTACCGATTGCTCCGATCCCGATGTCAGCGCGGCGCACGAGCTGGGCATCATCGACGGCTACGGCAACGGTAAGTTCGGTCCCAACGATACCCTGACCCGCGAACAATTCTTCAAGATCATGGCAAACTTCATGGCGGTTCTGGAATACCCCAGAAAGGACACCAACGCGGTCGCGCTGTCCCGCTTCGGCGACGGCAGCAAGGTCGCGGAGTGGGCAAAGGCGCCCTCCCGCCTGCTGATCTACATCGGCGCGGTCACCGGCGACGGCAAGAACCTCAACCCGCAGAGCGACACCGCCATTCAGGAGGCGATCGCCGTATTCCTCCGCTGCTATAAGTACACCATGGCTTGGAAGGAAGCGCATCCCGACGGCGAACCCGAATGGCAGGAGCCGTCCATGATGGACGAGCTGCTCGCCTTTGCCAAGAGCTATGTCGGCTATCCCTACGTCTACGGCGGCAACGGTCCGAACAGCTTCGACTGCTCCGGCTTTGTCCTGTATGTCTATAAGCACTTCGGCTACTCCTTCTCCCGCGGTGCGCAGGAGCAGTACGAGGACGGCTTGAAGGTCGAGATGGACGAGCTGAAGCCCGGCGACCTGGTGTTCTTCAGCGGCAACGGCTACTCCATCACCCACGTCGGTCTGTACTTAGGAGACGGCAACTTTGTCCACGCCTCCAACCCGACCCGCGGCGTCGTGATCGACACGGTTTGGAGCGGCTATTATCAGTCCCACTTCTGGGGCGGCTGCCGCATCATCACGGAATAACATACTTACCAAATCCCGGTGCAGGCACTCCCTGCACCGGGATTTTTTGTGCAATTGCCGACAAATTCCGCCATTGTGCAACAAAAAGAACAAAAGCGCTTTTTTGTTGCTTGCAATTTCCGGATTCTATGGTACAGTAATAATATAAGTACAAATACATCGATTTCGGAGGTGACCCCATGCGCGCCAATACCATCACCCCGCTGCTGAAAACCTGCATCGTCCGCAGCCTTCTTCTCCTACTTGAGGAACGGGAAATGGACGCCATTTCCGTCAAGGAAATCGTCGCGCGCGCCGGGGTCAACCGCTCGACCTACTACCGACACTTTCCCTCCAAGGCAGCAGTGATTCGGTATTTTTATTGCCAGCGGCTGGACGAATACCTCGAAACCATGTCGACTGACCTCTCGCCGGAGGCGTATTTCACCGGGATGTTTGAAAGCTTCCTGCGCTACCAGCCGGAGCTGTTGCTCCTGCACCGCCGCGCGCTTTCCTACTTGCTGCTCGACGAGATGATTGCCCGCATTCCGCAAATCCTCGGCGACCGCACAGACGAGGCGGCATATCTATACTGTAACTACCACATCGGCGGCGTGTTCAACAGCTTCCGCTATTGGCTCGACGGCGGGATGACCATTCCGCCCGTCCGACTGGCGCGCCTGTGCGTAAAAATTCTGCCCGCGGATTTCCGCCCGCTGCTTCCGCGGGGCAAAGAGGAGGATTTCTGATGAATTCCTATCGCGTGATTGAAGTCAAGCAAAGCGTCTTTGCCGATAACAACGCCGATGCCGCGCGTCTGCGCGCCCGCCTGCGGGAGGAGCATACATTCCTCATCAATCTTATGTCCAGCCCCGGCTCGGGCAAGACCACCACGCTCACCAAGCTCATCGCCGCCCTCTCCTCGGAGCTGCGCATTGGCGTGATGGAGGCAGACATCGACTCCGACGTCGATGCCGCCACTGTCGCCCGCGCGGGTGCCAAGGTCATTCAGCTCCACACCGGCGGTATGTGCCACCTCGACGCGGACATGACCCGGCAGGGACTCAACCGGCTCGGCACGACCGACCTCGACCTTGTCGTACTGGAAAACGTCGGCAATTTGGTCTGCCCTGCGGAATTCGACACCGGCGCGGTCAAAAACGTGATGATCCTCTCTGTTCCGGAGGGACACGACAAGCCGCTGAAATACCCGCTCATGTTTGAGGTCTGCGACGCTATGATCGTCAACAAGATCGACGTTTTGCCCTATTTTGACTTCGATATGGAAAAGGTCGCGCAATATGCGCGCGCCCGCAACCCCCACATCCGCATCTTCCCCATCTCCGCGAAGACCGGTGAGGGCATTGACGCGCTGGCTGCGTGGCTTCGCGACTGCACCGACGAATGGAATCATTCCGGCGCCGCCCCGGATTAAGAAAGAGAGAGAACACCATGATTGACGAAGAACTGAAGCAGCGCGCACTGAACGCTCCCGACAAGGGCGCCGCCGAGCCTCGGGAAAAAATTCTGAAAATCGGCAAAAAAATCACCGACGTCGTCGCCCACAAGCTCTCCGGCATCAGCGCCGAGGACGCCGAATACTGGGGGCTTGCCGGTATCATCTCCGAGGAGGAGGCAGACATTCTGCTGCCCATGAAGCTGCGCACTCCCTACACCCTGCCCGAGCTTTGGAAGCTCTGCAGGGTACAGGAGGCAGACAGGGCGCATTTTCAGGAGCTGCTGGACGATTTGAGCTTTAAGGGTGTCTTGGAATACGACTACGGCTACCACTACGACCACAACGGCCGCACCGCGCCGCAGTCTGAGCGCCGCTACATCCTGCCCATGTTCGTCCCCGGCAGCGCCGAGCTATTCAATATCGACCAGAGCGGCAGCGGCGAGAAGCCCTGCTACGACGAGCGCGGCGGCATTCCCTACAACACCCGCCTCAAGGAGCACCCGGAGCTGGCATCCTTCTTTGAGCGCATGACCTATGTCCCGCTGGCGGGCGTGACGCATCTGCTGCCGCCGGGCGGCGGCGGCGTGGGTATGCACGTTATCCCCGTGGAAAAGGCAATCCCCATGGAAAACCAAAGTCTCGATATCGAACACCTGAGCTATTGGCTGAAGAAATACGAGGGGCACATCGGCGTGGCGCAGTGCTCCTGCCGCGCCAGCCGCGGCGTGCTCGGCGAGGGCTGCGCGGACGACACTGCCTCATGGTGCATCGGCGTGGGCGACTTTGCCGACTACTGCCGCGAGACCGGCAAGGGTCACGACATCACCTATGACGAAGCTATGGAGATTCTCCGCAAGGCAGAGGACAACGGCTTTGTGCACCAGATTACGAACATCGACGGCGAAAATAAGATTTTCGGCATCTGCAACTGCAATGTGCAGATTTGCAACGCGCTGCGCACCAGTCAGCTGTTCAACACCCCGAACCTCTCCCGCTCGGCATACACCGCCGAGGTCGAACGCGAAAAATGCGTCGCCTGCGGCAAGTGCGTGGAATACTGCCCCGCCGGTGCCGTCAAGCTCGGTCAAAAGCTGTGCACCAAGGACGGCAAACCCGTCCAATACCCGAAGCATGAGCTGCCCCACTCCATCAAGTGGGGACCCGAGCACTGGGACCCCGACTACCGCGATAACAACCGCAAAAACTGCTACGACAAGGGCACCGCGCCCTGCAAGACCGCCTGCCCCGCGCACGTTGCCGTGCAGGGCTACCTGAAGCTGGCAGCGCAGGGCAAATATCAGGAGGCACTCGCCCTCATCAAAAAGGACAACCCCTTCCCCGCCGTCTGCGGCCGCATCTGCAACAAGCGCTGCGAGGAAGCCTGCACCCGCGGCACAATTGACGAGGCTGTCGCCATCGATGCCGTCAAAAAGTTCCTCGCCGAGCAGGATCTGAACGCCGAGACGCGCTACATCCCGCCCGTCGTCATCGCCTCCAGCCGTCTGACCCACTGGGCGCAGAAGATCGCCATCATCGGCTCCGGTCCCGCAGGGCTGAGCGCCGCCTACTATCTGGCTACCAAGGGCTACCGCCCCGTTGTCTTTGAAAAGAGCACCAAGCCCGGCGGCATGCTGACCTACGGCATTCCCTCGTTCAAGCTGGAAAAGAACATCATTGACGCCGAAATTCAGGTCATCCGCGAGCTGGGCGTTGAAATTCGCTGCGGCGTTGAGGTCGGCAAGGACGTGACCATTCCCGAGCTGCGGGCGCAGGGCTTTGAGGCTTTCTATGTCGCCATCGGCTGTCAAGGCGGTCGTCTGCCCGGCGTGCCCGGTGAGGACGCCGAGGGCACGGCCATCGCCGTCGACTTCCTGCACCATGCCCTTAAAGACGAAACCCGGAAGCTTACAGGCGAGGTCATCGTCATCGGCGGTGGCAATGTTGCTGTGGACTGTGCCAAAACTGCCAACCGCTTCGGCGCCTCCAAGGTCACAATGGTCTGCCTCGAATCCCGCGAGACCATGCCCGCCTCCAAGGACGAGGTCGTTGAGACGTTGGAGGAAGGCATTGCCGTTTCCAACGGCTGGGGTCCGACGGAGCTGGTCAAAAACGACGCCGGTCATGTAACCGCCGTCCGCTTCAAAAAATGCCTGCGCACGATCGACCCGGAAACCAAGCGCTTCTCCCCCGTCTTCGACGAGAGCGTGACCATGGAGCTTCCTGCCGACCATGTCATCTTCGCCATCGGTCAGACCATTGAGTGGGGTCAGCTGCTGACCGGGACGAAGGTCGAATTCCACCGCGGCAGCTACCCCGTTGCCGACCCGCTGACCTACCAGACAGCCGAGTCCGACATCTTCGTCGGCGGTGATGTCTACCACGGGCCGAAGTTCGCCATCGACGCCATTGAGGACGGCAAGTGTGCCGCCGAGTCGCTGCACCGCTATGTGCACGACGGTGCGTCGCTCACCATCGGTCGCAACCGTCGCGACTTTATCATGCTCGACAGGGACAACATCTCCGTTTCCGACTATGACCACGCCGGGCGGCAGGAGGCAGGGCTGGACGAAACCATCGACCCGCACTCCTTCCGTGACGCACACAAAACCCTTACCGCCGAACAGGTCAAGGCCGAGACCGCCCGCTGCCTCGGCTGCGGCGCAAGCTGGGTCGACCCGAACAAGTGCATCGGCTGCGGCGTTTGCACCACCAAGTGCGTCTTTGACGCCATCCACCTCAAGCGCGACCATCCCGAGTGCTCCAAGATGATGAAAGCTGAGGATAAGCTCAAGGGCATCCTCCCCATGGCATTCAAGCGCCTTGGGCAGAGCATTTCCGGCGCATTCGGCGGAGGCAAGGACTGAGCGATGCACGAATTAGGCGTCGTATTCCACATTGCCGACAGCGTGGTTCGGATCGCACAGGAAAATCAGGCAGAGCGCGTCCGGCGCGTAACACTTGAGATCGGCGAGGTCTCCACGGTCATTCCGGAATACCTGCTCGACGTTTGGAAATGGAACTGCAAGCGCACGCCCATGCTGGAGGATTGCGAGCTGGTCATCGAGCGTCTGCCCGCCGTTACCTACTGCGAAGGCTGCGGTCAAACCTACCCGACCGTCGCCCACGGCAAAATCTGCCCCCACTGCGGCAGCGACCAAACATGGCTCCAATCCGGCAACGAAGTCAACATTCGCGATATTGCGGTGGTTTAGCAAAAACCGACGGCATTTCAAAAATGCCGTCGGTTTTATTGCATATGCGGAGTTTTGATCAACCGTATTGATAGTACAGCCACTTCGACTCGACGTCCAGTTCTTCCAAATCGCGGGCGTCGGCTTTATTGTAGGGTGCAGGCAGTTCGAGGCAGGGAGCTACGTCGTCGAGGAAGTCCTCGGCGCAAACGTAGTCTTTTTCGGCGCTTTTACAAAAAACGTTGAACTGCGCCACCTTGTTCTCCCACGCGGGCAGCTCCGTCTGCCGACCGAGATCAAAGTCCGGAATGGGGAAGATGCCGACATCCGCCCACGCGTCCGTGTCATCGGTCGTGTTGATGAGGTTCAGGTACAGATAGTCACTGTCAAGGCAGACGATGCCCAGCACATCGGTTTTCAGCGCCTCGGAAAAACGCAGAGCGAATTCCCGAAACTGCTCCGGCGCTTGGAAGCTCAGCTCCTCCGCGCAGAGCGTAAACCACGGATGCGCCCCGGACAAAACAGCAATCGCGCTGTCCGCTTCTGCCGCGTCGTCGGTTGGAACAAGCCCCCGTTCTGCCATAAAGTTGTTGAGCGCCCTGACCAGCGCTGCTTCGTCCGCCGTTTCGTTTTTGCGGACATGAACGTTAGAAAACCACCAGCCCATGATATTCCTCCTTATTGTTCTATTTTACAGCATATCACAGGCGGTGCAGGATGTCCAGAATTTTCAGAAAATTTGCAAAAAACTCCCGTCGCGGTGCAACCGCGGCGGGAGGTTTCGGGTATTTCTTGCCGAACAGGCGGAAGCCGTGGTGCTCCTCGGCTTCCTCGGTGCTGACGCTCAGCAGATCGTAGCCCGTTGCGGCGATGACCTTTCGAAGCGTCTCCTCGTTCGGCTCCTCCTCGGCAAGGATCACCGTTTCGCCCTTTTTGAAGGACGAGGTGACCTTTTTAACGGCGAAATTGGCACGGATGCAGTCGTTCATATGCGCCTCGCACATACCGCACGCCATTCCGCCGATCTTAAGTGTGATTTTCTTCATGATTGCACGACCTTTCTGCTCATTCGACGCCCTTCAGAGCTTCCACCATATCGATTTTTTTGTTTTTCCGCGAGACCATCAGGCTGACGAGCAGCGACATACCGACCGTCAACAGGATGCTGAGCGCCACGCTGAAAAAGCTGATCGACATTTTCATCTCATATTCGCCCGCCAGCGCGTTCAGCAGGTAGTCCAGCACGCCGATACCGCAGGGCAGTCCGATCAAAATTCCGATAACGCTGAGCCAAAGATTCTGCCCGATCAGCAGCGAGCCGATCTTCCTGTCGCGGAAGCCGACCACCTTCAGCGTCGCCATTTCGCGGTAGCGCTCGGTATAGCTCATCACGCCGAGGTTGTAGAGCACCACAACGCCGAGCAGCAGTGCCGCAACGACCAGAATCACGATCATCATGTTCATCATTTCGAGGAAGGTATCGAAGGAATCCATAATCATCTGTTTGGAGCGGACGCTCTTAATGGCATCGTCGGCGGAAATTGCGTCCTTCTGCGTCTGCGTATAGACGGAGTCCGTCGTATATTGCAAACTGAGCGCCTTTGCGTAGTCCTCGGAGATCACGATGCTCTCCGAAACGCTGCGGATCACACCCGCCACGCGGAGGGTATAGCTGTCGTCCGTACCGTAGCGCTGCACGGTAAAGCTGTCGCCGACCTGCAGGTCGAATTCCTCGGAAAGCCGCTTGCAGAGGTACGCGCCGTCGCCTCCAAGCTCCGTGTAGCCGCCGTCCAACGCAGGAAAGCGCACATAGTCATGCTCCACCTCGTAGACATCCAGCGAAACTGCCTTCTCCTCCAGCTGGACGCTGACAGAGCCGCTGCAATCGCCGTCATACTGCGCGGCGATCTGCTGCCGCTGCTCCTGCGTTGCATCCTCCGCCAAGTAGATACGGGAGGCGTAGTTCGTCGCGCCGTCATAGTAAAGGTCAAGGAACGCATTCATCGTATCCCGCATACCGAGCGAGCCGACGATCAGGACCATGCTGCCGATAATCCCAATCAGGCTCATCGCCGTGCGGGATTTATGCCGTATGCTGTCGCGCAGGTTCCAGCGCGTACCGAAGGACAAGCGATGGAACAGCTTCGTCCGCTCAATCAGCAGCGACTTTATCTTTTTCGGTGTATAGGGCTGCAACGCCTCCGCCGCCGTGCCGCTGAGCATTCTCTTGACGGACAGATAGCCGATCAGCGTCAGCAGAATCAGCATAACAGCAATGCAGACATAGCAGAACCACGGGAAACGCAGCCGCCATTCCGGAAGGTCCATATAGGTTCCCATCATGCCGTTCGGATTCATAATTGCCCACGCAACGCCGTAACCAAGCGCCGAGCCGAGCACGGAGCCGAGTATGCCGATCAGCAGCGCATAGGCCGAATAATGCCGCAAAATGCGCTTATCGCGGAAGCCCAGCGCCTTGAGCGTACCGATCTGCGTCTTTTCCTTCGCCGTCAGACGGTGCATCGTCGTGACCATCGTCAAAACCGCAATGAGCAGGAACAGCACCGGCAGCACGGAGCCCATCGTCTGTCCCTCCTCGGTTTCGCCCTTCGCGCCGGAGTAGGAGATTACCTCGTCCTTGGAAAGCACCAGCGGCGTCATGCCGAGGGCGGCATCCACGCGGTTAATAAACTCCTTCTTCTCCAGCTCGGAGCGGACATTGATCTGCGAATAGAACGCCATGCCGGTCGAGTTTTCATACATAGTCGGGGAAATATAGGCAAAGCCGTAGGTCGTAAAGTCGGGCATGAGCTGCGTTTCGTCACGGACGCAGATCATATGCTCGCCGGACTTCACAAGCCCGCGCACCACGCCCTCGATTGAGAGCGTCTTATAGGTCAGCGTCAGACGGTCGCCGAGCGCAATGTCGTTTTCCTCGGCGTAGTGCTCGGAGAGCCAGATCCCGTCCGTGCTGTCTGCATCATACGGCTCGCCCTGCATCAGATACAGACCGGAAACCGCGTCGTTGGTCGTAACCGTCAGGGCAACGCTGTCTCCGCTGCGCTCTGCAACGTCCGCCGCAACGGAAAGGTAGCGCGTCGCCGCCTCCACGCCCTCGATCGCCTCGACCTTTTCCAGCGTCTCCTCGGAGAAGCCCTCGGATGAGACAAGGCGATAGTCGGCAAAGCCCGTCTGCTCAAAGAAATCCGTCGTATTATCTCGGATGCTGACCCACTCCATGTTAAATCCGACAAAGATACCCACGCCGAGCGTAATCATGATAATCATGGAGAGGAACTGCGCCTTGTAGAGCCTCATCGTCCTGCAAAGCTTTTTGAAGAGCATCGTCCTCCCCTCCTTACCAGTCGATCTCGTCGGCGGAGGCGGGGTTCGGCTCCTCGCGGGAGACGATCCTGCCGTTCTTCACGCGAATGACCGTATCCGCCATCTTCGCAATGTTTTGGTTGTGCGTTACGATCACGATCGTCTTGCGGTACTCCCGCGCCATCCGCAGCAGGAGCTTTAGGACCATGACGCCCGTTTCGGAGTCCAGCGCACCGGTCGGCTCGTCGCAGAGCAGGATCTTCGGATTCTTCGCCAGCGCCCGCGCAATGGAAACACGCTGCTGCTCACCGCCGGAAAGCTCGGCGGGAAAGTTTTTCAGATGGTCGCTCAAGCCGACCTCCTCCAGCATCTTCGTCGCGGAAAATGCGTTCGGCGCGATCTCCTTGACCAGCATTACGTTCTCATGCACCGTCAGCGTCGGCACGAGATTGTAGAACTGAAACACAAAGCCGACCGTCGAGGCGCGGTACTCCGCCAGCTCGTCGTTGGAAAGGCGGGAAATGTCCTTCCCCTCGACATAAATCTTGCCGCTCGTGGGGCTGTCCAGCCCGCCGAGCAGGTTCAGAAGGGTGCTTTTGCCCGCACCGCTGGGGCCGAGGATGACAACGAACTTGCCCTCCTCCAGCGTCATATTCACACCGTCCAGCGCCTTCAGCTCGTGGTCGCCGCTGGTATAGACACGGGTGACGTCCTTGAATTCCACTATTGCCATTGTTTCCCCTCACTTTCATTTTTCTGCCGCTTGCAAAGCGCCTCCAGCGTCCGAAGCGGCAGCTCGGAGACGAGCGCATAGGCGGCGGTCTGAAGGGCCTCCGTCTCGGGAAGGTCGCGTTTGAGCAGCGCACACACCGCAAGATAGCAGCGGCGGTATCGCTGCGCCGTCTCCCTTCCCGCATCGGTCAGAACCGCAAGCCCGTATGCCTCCTTCTTGACCAAGCCGCAGGCAGCGAGCGTATTCATCATATTGTGAACGCTCGGCTTCGATTTGCCCAGTGTCACGGCGATGTCAACGCAGCGGACGCCTTTCTTTTCCCGATCCAGTGCAAGCATCGTCAGCAAATATCGGATGTTCGCGCCTGTAAGCACAACAGCGTCCGCCATACGGCACCCTCCTAATCATCAATCCTCAGAGGAAGCTCTGAAGAAATCGGCAAATCAGAGTTTCCTTCAAAAAAATGGGGGAG
>URWG01000007.1 GCA_900551495.1 uncultured Eubacteriales bacterium | reverse complement strand
AACAATTCTGCGAGATTGCCACGACCCTTTCAGGGTCTCGCAATGACAAGCCGGACTTTTTTGACAGTCTGCTGCCTATAAAGTCTATGCCGTTGCGCCGAGGCGGGCGTGGAGATACGCCGGAACCTCATGCCGCGGGATATTCAGCACCAGCGCAAACTCGCCGTTGAGCGTCCGCTCGGCATCCCGCAGCGCCTGCTCGTCCGCAGCGCGAAGGTGCTTTCCCCGCTGCACCAGCGCAACACGCCGCAGATACAGCGTCCGCATCAGCCGCAGCAGCTTCCGCCGATCGCCGTCGAGCAGCACCTGCGTATACAGCGCCTTGCGTTCGTTTGCGTCCTCGAGCCAAAGCAGCGCCTCGTCCGCCGCCGCGTCAAGCAGAGCGTTCAGCTCCTCTGCCGTAAGGATGCGCTTGATCCGTGCGGTCAGGCGCTCGTTATCCAGCGGGACGTAAACGGTCGAGCCTCTTCGATAGATCGGGCTGAGGACATAGTACCGACCGCTCTGCTTGCCGACGTGCAGCGTTTCGATCCGCTCGACCCGACAAACGCCCTCCGTTCCGTAAATGACCTGCTCACCGATCTGAAACATGTTCTCACGCCCCTTTCATGATAATTATACCATATTTTTGCAAGAATTGTCATGCGCATATTCAACAAATTTTGTGTTTTTCATAATTTTTTCGTATTTCCGTTTCAAAAAATCAGCAATACAACCAAGTGCACCTATTGCTTTTTCCGCGCCCGTCCGTTATGATAATGTTGATGACAGAAATTCATCGGAAGGAGAACCTTCATGAAGCAATATTTCCCCACCCCGACGGTGCTCGGCGCGGACGGCTGCTGCCCCGCTACGGGGCTTGCCGTCGGGCAGTCCGCGCCCTGCGTTCTGATGCCGGGCGACCCCCATCGAAGCAAGATCATTTCCGAGCTTTTCCGCGACGCCGCGTTTACGGCGCACCGCGGCACCTACGCGACCTTCACGGGTCACACTCCGAACGGCACCCCCATCGGCGTTACCAGCAGCGGCATGGGCTGCTCCTGCGTTGCCACGGCGATGGAGGAATTAAAGGCGGCGGGTGCGGAGACGGTCATCCGCGTCGGCACCTGCGGCGGCGTGCAGCCGTGGATGCAGCCCGGGCGGCTGGTCATTGCCTCCGGCTGTGTGCGCGGCGAGGGCGCGAGCTATGAGGTCGTGCCGCCGGAATTTCCCGCCGTTGCCGACCCGCTCGTCGTTGCCGCGCTGATGCAGGCGGCACAGGAGGCGGGCGAGGACGTGCTCGTCGGTCTGTACCGCAGTCACGACGCGTTTTACATGGAGTCCAAGGCGGCGCACCCCGGGCTGCGCGAACGGATGCAGAAATGGATCGACACGAACGTTTTGGTCGTGGAAAACGAGTCCGGTATGCTCTTTACCTACGGGCATCTGCTGGGGCTGCGGACGGGGACGATCTGCGTGGCGCTCGGCTCGATGTTCGCCGACAGCACGCAGGAGGCGCTCGAGGTCTACGGCGCCTACGCCGACCCGAATTTCTTGGCGGAGCGGATCAAAACTGCCTCGCGCGTTGCCATTCGCGCGGCAGAGCTTCTTGAGGAGGTGGCAAAATGAGCTTCGGAAGCGTAAAGCTGACGCATAACGACGGCACGATGCACCATCTCGGCATCGACGAAGCAATGGTCGCAAATCGCGTGATTCTGACCCCGAACCCGCAGCAGATTCCCCATTACGCCGCCTATATGGAGCGCGCGGAAAAGGTCGGCGAATACCGCGAATATGTCACCTATACAGGCACGATGTACGGCAAGCCCCTGAGCGTGATGAGCTGCGGCTTCGGCTGTATGCCCATGGCGATTGCGGTCGAGGAGCTGCACCACCTCGGCGTAGAGGAGATCATCAAGATCGGCTTCTGCCCCGCCCTACAGCCCGAGACGGCGCTCGGAACGCTGCTGGCCGCCTCCGGCGCAATTCGCAGCGAGGGCGCGACGCAGGAATATATTGACCTCTCCTACCCCGCTGCACCGGATATGACGCTGCTGTCACGGCTGATGCGGCGCGGCGCGGCTTACGGCATTTTCCGCAGTCATGACTGTCTCAGCCTTGAAACGCCCGCTACCGCCCTCGGCAGAGAGCGGCTGGCGCGTTGGCAGGCGCTCGGCACGGCGGCGGTTGACGGCGAGACCAGCGCGCTGTATGTTGTGTCGTCGATTTTGAAGCTGCGTGCGGCATCCTTAGCGCTCATCACCGAAAATTACGCCACGGATCAGCGCATGGACGCGCCCTCGGATGAAGCGCTGTTCCGCACGGCGGCGGAAGCCCTGCTTTGCGAATGAGCGACGCGGAAGCTGTCGTCCTGTTCGAGGACGCGGCGCTTGTCGTGTGCGTCAAGCCGCGCGGCGTTCTCTCGGCGGCAGATGCGTCGGGCAAGCGCTCCATGGCGGACCTTCTCGCGCCGCGGACAGTCTATCCCGTCCATCGGCTGGACCGTGAGACATTGGGGCTGATGGTGTTCGCCAAGACGCGGGAGGCAGCAGCCGCACTGACCGCCGCAATGGGAACGGACGGCTTCTGTAAGGAATATTTCGCGCTGTGCGAAACGCCGCCGACCCCGCCGCAGAGTGAAATGAACGATCTGCTCTATCACGACCGCGTGAAGAACAAGACCTATGTCGTCCGTCGGAAGCGAAACGGCGTCCGCCCCGCGCGGCTTTCCTACCGCGTGTCGGACGGCGGGCTTGTGCTTGTCCGTCTGCACACCGGTCGGACGCATCAGATTCGCGTCCAGTTTGCCTCGCGGGGCTTCCCGCTCCGAGGCGACCGAAAGTACGGCGCGAAAACCGACGGTCCGTTGGGGCTTTGGGCGTTTCGGCTGACGTTTCCCCACCCCGACGGGCGGAAAATGACCTTCACGCTGCCGGAGAATTTCCTGCCGCAGGCGTTTTCCGCTTGTAAAACCGACGAAATTGTATTATAATGTTTTGCAGGGCTGCAAATGCCCTGCAATTTCGTTTTTTCAAGGGGAGGGCTTTTCGTGGCGCGAAAATCTTTGGATACCTACCTTGTTCCCGGCAAGCACATCCATCTGATCGGCATCGGCGGCGTCTCCATGCGTCCGCTGGGGCTGGTGCTGCGCGGGATGGGCATGACCGTCACCGGCTCGGATATGAACGCCTCCGTCTCCACCGATGAGCTGATCGCCAAGGGGATCACGGTGCACATCGGTCACAGTGCCGAGAATATCAAGGGCGCGGACTGCATTATCCGCACCGCCGCCGCCCATAACGACAATCCCGAGATCGCCGCCGCCCGCGCAATGGGAATTCCCGTCTTTGAGCGCGCGCAGGCATGGGGGCTTATCATGCGGGAGTACAAGAACGCGATCTGCATCTCCGGCACGCACGGCAAGACCACAACAACCGCCATGATTACCCATATTTTCATGGAGGCGCAGCGCGACCCGACCGTCATGCTCGGCGGCTATCTGCCCCTGCTGCACGCCGGTCACCGTGTCGGAAACGGCGACACCATCATCATGGAGAGCTGCGAATACTGCGATTCCTTCCTGAATTTCTACCCGACCGTCGCAATCATCAGCAATATTGAGGCGGATCATTTGGACTATTTCAAGGACCTTGCCGCCGTAGAGTGTTCGTTCCGCAAGTTCGCCGGCTTGGTGCCCCGCACGGGTCACGTCATTGCCAACGGCGACGACCGAAACACCGTTCAGACGCTGGAGGACCTGCACTATATCTCCTTCGGTCTGGGCGAAAAGAACGACATCCGCGCCGAGAATCTCTCGGAGGACTTCCGCTCGTTCGACGTGCTCTGCTTCGGCAAGAGGTATTGCCATGTGCACCTGAACGTCTACGGACGCCATAACGTCTACAACGCGCTGGCTGCCGCAGCCGCAGCCTATGTGATGAATGTGGACGGCGCGGCGGTCTCGGCAGGGCTGGAATCCTTCACCGGCGCGGGCAGACGGCTTGAGCGCAAGGGCAGCTACCACGGCGCGGCAGTCTATGACGACTACGCACATCATCCCGGCGAGCTGCACGCGCTGATCGACGCGGTGAAAACCATGGGCTTCCGCCGTATCATCCTCGCCTTCCAGCCGCACACCTACACGCGCACCAAGGCGCTGTTTTCCGACTTTGTTGCGGAGCTGAAGCGCGTGGACATTGCGGTGCTGGCGGAGATCTATGCCGCCCGCGAGAGCAACAAAATCGGCATTTCTTCGCGCGATCTGGCGCGGGAGATTCCCGGCGCGGTGTTTTTTGAAACGCTGCCCGAGGTCGCGGAGTATCTGCGCTCCGTCGCGCAGGAGGGCGACATTATCCTCACCGTCGGCGCGGGCGACATCTACAAGGCGGGCGAGCTGCTGCTGAAAGAGTAACGCCGTTTTCCGACAAATTGGGACGCTTCCGGCGCTCAGACTGTCAAAAAAGTCCGTAATCGTCAAAATCGGTTAACAATTTATGGGGTTTTGTTCTCTGCGTTTTGATTTGCAAAAACGGAGAATTCCGAACTTTATAGTCAAAAACAGGCTTGCTTCGCAAGGATTTTGACTTACTGCGCAACTCACGCCCTACCGTACCTATGTACGCCGACGGGTGTGAGTTGCTTGTCTTCCGAACTTTTTCGCAGTCTGTCAGCGTGCCGAAAAGGGTTTTTCGACACGCTGGAAAAAGGGACGTCTTTGACGTCCCTTTTTTGCGCATTGACATTTTTCGGAAAACGGGATATACTGTATCTATATATAGTGGTTTATTATGCGAATTTGTACACAAAATGTGTGAGGAAGAGCTATGGCAAAGAAGCAAACCTACGGAAACGAGAGCATCAGCAGTCTCAAGGGCGCCGACCGCGTCCGAAAGCGCCCCGCCGTTATTTTCGGCTCGGACGATCTGACCGGCTGCGAGCACGCCGTTTTTGAAATTCTCTCCAACGCCATCGACGAGGCGCGCGAGGGGCACGGCGATCTGATTATCGTGACACGCTACGCGGACAAGAGCATCGAGGTCGAGGACTTCGGGCGCGGCTGCCCCGTGGACTGGAACGAGAAGGAGCAGCGCTACAACTGGGAGCTGGTGTTCTGCGAGATGTACGCCGGCGGCAAATACAACAACATCGACGGCGATAACTACGAATACAGCCTCGGTCTGAACGGACTCGGCTCCTGCGCCACGCAGTACGCCTCGGAATATTTCGATGCACGCATCTACCGCGACGGCTTCAAATACACCCTCCATTTCGAAAAGGGCAATATCGTCGGAAAGCTCAATAAGGAGCCTGCCGACCGCAAAAAGACCGGCTCCCTGTTCCACTGGAAGCCCGATTTGGAGGTCTTTACCGACATCAACATCCCCGCGGACTACTACCTCGACGTGCTCAAGCGACAGGCGGTCGTCAACGCCGGTGTGACCTTCCGCTTCCGCAATCAGGTGGGCAGCAAGTTTGAAACCACCGAGTTCTGCTACGAAAAGGGCATTTTGGACTATATTAACGAGCTGACCGATGGCAATTCCTTCACTATGCCGCAGTATTGGGAGGCGGAGCGCAAGGGTCGCGACCGCGAGGACAAGCCGGAGTACAAGGTGAAGATCACGGCGGCGGTCTGCTTCTCCCGCGACCTGAGCCGATTGGAATACTACCACAACTCCTCATGGCTCGAGCACGGCGGCGCTCCGGACAAGGCGGCGCGGAACGGCTTTGTCTACGCCATCGACAATTACCTCAAGCAGACGGGAAAATACACGAAAAACGAATCGAAGATCACGTTCCAGGACGTCGCGGACTGCCTCGTGCTGGTGACCAACTGCTTCTCCACACAGACCTCCTACGAGAATCAGACGAAAAAATCCATCAACAATAAATTCATTCAAGAGGCAATGACGGAGTTCTTCCGCAGCCGCCTGCAGGTCTATTTTATCGAGAACAAGGCGGAGGCGGACAAGATCGCCGATCAGGTGCTCATCAACAAGCGCAGCCGCGAAACGGCGGAGCGCGCCCGCATCACCGTCAAAAAGAAGCTCAGCGGCAATCTGGACATTTCCAACCGCGTGCAGAAGTTCGTCGATTGCCGCAGCCGCGACGCGGAAAAGCGCGAGCTGTATATCGTCGAGGGCGACAGCGCCATGGGCTCGGTCAAGCTGTCCCGTGATGCGGAGTTTCAGGGCATCATGCCCGTCCGCGGCAAAATCCTCAACTGTCTCAAGGCGGATTACGGCAGAATTTTTAAGAGCGAGATCATCACCGACCTTCTGCGGGTCATGGGCTGCGGGGTCGAGGTCCACGACAAGCGCGTTAAGGACATTGCGGAGTTTGACCTGACGAACCTCCGCTGGAACAAAATCGTCATCTGCACCGATGCCGACTACGACGGCTATCAGATCCGCACCCTGATCCTCACCATGCTCTACCGCCTCGTGCCGACGCTCATCCGCGAGGGCTGCGTCTATATCGCGGAAACGCCCCTGTTCGAGATCAACACGCGGGAGCATACCTGGTTTGCCTACAGTGAGGCGGAGAAGGCGGACATTCTGCGCACGATCGAGGGGCAGAAATGCACCGTTTCCCGCTCCAAGGGCTTGGGCGAGAACGACCCCGAAATGATGGCGCTGACGACCATGAACCCCGCCACCCGCCGCCTGATTAAGGTCATGCCGGAGGACGCGGAAAAAACCGCCCTCTACTTCGACCTCCTGCTCGGCGACAATTTGCAGGGTCGGAAGGATTATATTGCGGAAAACGGAAGCCAATATCTCGACCTTGCGGACATTTCTTGATTTAGTGAATAGTGAATGGTGAACAGTGAATAATATTCACCATTGAGGTACTGCTATGGTTAAAAATAAGCTATCGGAATTGTCGATCGCGCTGGCGATTGAAGCCGTCAGATACTGCAAGTGGCTGATGGACGAAAAGCATGAGTATATCATGTCCAAACAGCTGCTGCGCAGCGGTACAAGCGTCGGCGCCAATGTCCATGAGGCAAACTATGCCAGCAGTCGGGCAGATTTCATCAACAAACTCCAAATTGCACTAAAGGAAGCCTCGGAAACCGAATATTGGCTGACCGTTTTGAAAGAAACGGACAATTTTTCGGAACGCTTCTCTTCGCTCCCACCCCTTTGCAACTCCGTGCTGCGTTTGCTGACCGCTTCTCTGAATACCGCAAAAGAACACCAGTTTCAACAAAGAATAGACCATCGTGAAAATAAGTAGAATGTTGATGTTAGGGAATATTATTCACTATTCACTGTTCACCATTCACTGTTCACTGAAACAATAATGGAGCGTTTTATGGCAAGAAAGAAGAAGGAACCGACAATTCAAAAAAATTCCGAGAGCGATCGCGTGATGGGACTGCGGGCGGAGGTGCTCGAGCAGCCGATCACCGACACCCTGACGGTAAACTATATGCCCTACGCGATGAGCGTCATCGTGTCGCGTGCCATTCCGGAGATCGACGGCTTCAAGCCCTCGCACCGCAAGCTCCTGTACACGATGTACAAGATGGGGCTGCTGAACGGCGGGCGGACGAAATCCGCGAACATCGTCGGGCAGACCATGCGCCTGAATCCGCACGGCGACGCGGCAATTTACGAAACAATGGTGCGTCTGTCGCGGGGCAACGAGTCGCTGCTCGTGCCGTTCGTGGACTCCAAGGGCAACTTCGGCAAGGTCTACTCCCGCGACATGGCGTATGCGGCGTCGCGTTATACGGAGGCAAAGCTCGAGCCGATCTGCAATGAGATTTTCCGCGAGATCGACAGCGAGACGGTCGATTTTGTGGATAACTACGACAACACCATGCCCGAGCCGACGCTCCTGCCCACGGCATTCCCGAACGTTCTCGTCTCGGCGAATATGGGTATCGCCGTCGGCATGGCGAGCAACATCTGCTCGTTCAATCTCCGCGAGGTCTGCAAGGCGACGGCTGCATGGATCAAGAATCCCGACTGCGACCTGATGGAGTATCTGCCCGCGCCGGACTTTTCCACGGGCGGTGAAATTCTCTATAACGCGGCAGAAATGGAGGAGATCTACCGCACGGGACGCGGCAGTGTCAAGCTCCGCGCCCGCTGGCGCTACAGCAAAGAGGGCAACCTCATCGAAATCTACGAGATCCCCTACACCACCACGAGCGAAGCGGTCATCGACAAGGTTTCCGAGCTGATAAAGGCGGGCAAGATCCGTGAGATCTCCGATATGCGCGACGAAACCGACCTCTCCGGTCTGAAGCTCACCATCGACCTCAAGCGCGGCGTCGATCCGGAAAAGCTGATGCAGAAGCTGATGCGCTCCACGCCGCTGATGGATTCCTTCGGCTGCAACTTCAACATCCTCATCGCGGGAATGCCGCGGGTGCTCGGCGTGCGGGAGATCATCGAGGAATGGACGGCGTGGCGCACCGAATGTGTTCGCCGCCGCCTGTATTTCCAGAAGCAGAAAAAGGCGGACAAGCTCCATCTGCTCAAGGGTCTCAAGCGCATCCTGCTGGACATCGACAAGGCGATCCGCATCATCCGCGAGACGGAGTCCGACGCCGAGGTCGTGCCGAACCTGATGATCGGCTTCGGCATCGACAAGCTTCAGGCGGAATTTGTCGCCGAGATCAGGCTGCGCAACATCAACAAGGAATACATCCTCAAGCGCACGCAGGAGGTCGATGCACTGGCACAGGAGATCGCCGCGCTGGAGGATACGCTGAAAAGCGAGCGAAAGCTCCGCGCGCTCATCGTGCAGGAGCTGGATGCCATCGCCGAAAAATACGGCGCCGACCGCAAAACGGGCATCGTTTACGACGCGCAGAACGCCCTGCCCGACGAGGAGGAGACGGTGTCCGACTACCCCGTGACCGTCTTTGTCTCCAACAAGGGTTATTTTAAGAAGATCACACCGCAATCGCTCCGTATGTCGGGCGAGCAGAAATTCAAGGAGGGCGACGGACTTCGTTTCTCGCTGGAAACCTCCAACGCCGCCGAGCTTTTGGTGTTTACCGACCGCTATCAAGTCTACAAGGCGCGGTGCAGCGACTTTGAGGACAGCAAGGCATCCGTCCTCGGCGACTTCCTGCCCGCGAAGCTCGGCTTTGACGAGGGCGAGAACGTGGCGCAGGTCTGCTTCCCCGCCGACTACAGCGGCAATATGCTGTTCGTCTATGAAAACGGCAAGGTCGCCAAGGTGGAGCTTTCCGCTTATCAAACCAAATCCAACCGCCGCAAGCTCACCGGCGCCTACTGCGACAAAAGCCCGCTGGTCGCCGCCTTCCTGCTCCGCGAGGACACGCAGCTCGTGCTCTACTCGACCGAGGGACGCGCACTCATCTTCTCGACGGCACAGATCGCCGCCAAGACCACGCGTTCCACGCAGGGCGTCGCCGTACTGACGCTCAAGCGCAAGGCAACGCTGCATAAGGCGGCGCTGTTGGAAAAGAGCGGCATCGTCAACGCCGCACGCTACCGTACCCGAACCCTTCCCGCAGTCGGCGCACTGCTCAAGGAGGAGGACGCAGAGGAAAAACAAATTACGATGGAGCTGTAACGCCATGAAAAGCAAAAAATCAGAGCTGCTTCGAAATCTGCTTCTTGTTGTTGTCGGCAGTGCGATCTTCGCGCTGGGCTTCGACCTGTTTTTAGAGCCCGCGGGTATCAACTGCGGCGGTGTCTCCGGCATCGCCATGCTGATCGTCTACGCCACGCAGAGCAAGTGGCTGACGGTCGGTATTCTGAGCGCGGTCATCAATATCCCGCTGTTTTTCTTCGGCTACCGTCAGATCGGCAAGTATTTCTTCTTCGGCTCCATGCTGGGCATGGTGGTCACCTCGGTCTGCTTTGATCTGTTCACGCGGCTGCCCATTCCGAAGGTCGAGCCGCTGATTGCCTGTCTGTTCGGCGGCGTGATGATCGGCGCGGGGCTGGGCATCGTGTTCATCGGCGGCGCCTCCACCGGCGGCGTGGACATCGTGGCGCGGCTCCTGAAGCTGAAATTCCGCAATTTCCCGATCGGCAAGCTCCTGCTGGCGATGGACCTCTGCACCGCCGTCGCCACGGGTATCGTCTACGGCGAGTTCAATAACACGCTTTATTCCGCGTTCACGCTGTTTTTGTCCTCCGTCGTGCTGGACAAGGTGGTCTACGGGCTGGACTACGCCAAGGTCGCCCTCATCATCTCCGACAAGTACGAGGAGATCGCCGTCGCCATCGACGAGCAGCTCGACCGCGGTGTGACGCTGCTGCAAGGACAGGGCTATTATATGCGCAGCAACAAGTACGTCCTGCTCAGCGCCGTCAAGCGCAAGCAGCTCGCACAGCTCAAGGAGCTGGTCATGACGATCGACCCCAAGGCGTTCATCATTTTGCAGGACGCGCACCAGGTGCTGGGCGACGGCTTCAAGCGCTACGACCGCAACGAGCTGTAACCGCCGCTATAATAATCTCGGAAAGGAGATCGGCTGCATGAAACGTATCTTTACAGCGGCACTGGCTGCGGCACTGCTGTTGGCACTCTCCGCCTGCTCCGGCTGGAGCGACGACACCTATTATGTCGAGGAGTCGCACGTCGAGCAGCCGCTTCCCACCGCCGAGCCGACGGAGGAGGAAATCCCGACCGTCTCCAACCGCAACGAGCTGCGCGGTACGGTCCTCTCCTTCATCCGCAACTGGACAGAGCGCGGCGTTATCACCGTGGAGCACTACGACGGCGACCTTTCCGCCGATCTGTCGGAAATTCTTGACTATGCGACGCAGGAGGACCCCATCGGCGCATACGCCGTGGACTACGCCGACGCCGAGCTTTCCGGCAGCGGACGCGTGGGCAGCATTTCCCTGTCGCTGGTCTTTCGTCGGTCTGCGGCTGAGATCTCCTCGATCGTGACCGTCAACGGCATTACCGGCGCAAAGGCGAAAATCCAGCAGGCGCTGACCGCCTACGACACTGCGCTGACCCTCCGCATCCGAAATTATACCGAGACGGATTTCGCGCAATATGTCCGCGACTACTGCCTGGAGCATCCGGAGCAGGTCGTTGCGATTCCGGAGCTTTCCGCCGACATCTATCCAAACGACGGCGCGACGCGAATTTTGGAGCTGCATTTTTCCTATCCCGATACCCGCGACGAGCTGCAGCTCAAGCTCAACTCGGTCAAAACGATCCTCTCCTCCGCGTCGTCCTACGTCAGCTCCGGCGAGACGGACCGCGACAAGGCGGCGCTCCTCTTCCGCTTTTTGACGACGCGGTTTGACTACACCGTCGGCGAAGCAGCGCCGTCAATGCCCGCCTACGACCTGCTGTGTGAGGGGATCGCCCACAGTCTGTCCTTTGCCGCCGTATTCCGCGCAGAGTGTACCGCAGCGGACGTAGAGTGTCTGCTGGTGTCCGGCACGCTGGACGGGGAAAGCCATTTTTGGAATCTTCTGAAGCTGCGCGACGGATGGTACCATGTGGACCTGATGCGCAGCGTCCTGCTTGAGGAAACGGAGCTGCACCTGCTCACGCCCGATGAGGCAAAAGACGCGGGCTATGCGTGGGAGGTCGCCGCCTACCCCGCCGAGGCAGCGCCGCAGGAGGAGACGACGGCAATACCGCCTGAGGAGCCGACGCAGGAAACCGCCCCGCCGACCGAAACGCCGCCCACGGAGCCGCCGACGGAGGAGCCGACCGTCGGACCGACCGAAGCCCCCTGACAGCCTTTCCGTTTTCTCTGTTTTGAAATTTTTTTGAGTTTTCTCTTGACAAACGGAGCGCGGACCGCTATAATAACACCTGCAAATGCGGGTGTAGCTCATCCGGTAGAGCGCCACCTTGCCAAGGTGGAGGTAGCGAGTTCGAGCCTCGTCACCCGCTCCAAATAAAAAGAAGTCGTCCGTCGGGACGGCTTCTTTTTGTTTGGAATAGAGACTGCCGTCAAACTCGCTGCCTCCACCGCCTATGCGCGGAGCGCATTTTCAAATCCGAGGTCTGAGGTTTCCGCGGGAGCCCGCTTCCGCGGAAATCGGAAGCGAGTCGAGCCTCGTCACCCGCTCCGGAAAAAACCGTCCTAAAAGGACGGCTTTTTCAACGAAATAAATCCCGATTGAGATTTGTGAAATACGCTCCGCGTGTGAAATATGGCTCCGCCATGTGAAATGTCTGCGGGCACGATGGATTTATTTCATTTCACTTTCCGCAAGAGCGGAAAATTTCACAAGCGCAACAGCACTTATTTCATTTTTTGCGCAAGCAAAATATTTCACCGAAACTCATAATAGAAGTTGGAGTCAGGCACATTGCCTGACCCCAACACTTATGATAAAACCTTTATACCGACGCGTTATACTATAATCTGTTAAAAAGCTTGAAAAGCTTTTTATAGCTCCAAAGGCGCGTCAGATTCTGCATGAGACGGCGCATCGTGCCCTTGCACGATGCGAGTGTGCATAGCACATGGGATTCTTGATGAAATATTTTAATCAAGAATCAGTATTGGGCTTGTTTTTGCGGGAATATTTTCATATAATATACAATGATAACTATGGCTTGCACCGCGAGGGGACGCAAAGCCGTCGGTTCGGAGGAATTTAGTGTGAAAAAACTCAGCGTTTGCGTGCTGTTCGGCGGGATGTCGCCGGAGCACGAGGTGTCGCTCCGCTCGGCAGAGTCGGTGCTGAACCATCTGGACAAGGAGAAATATAATATTTTCCCCGTCGGTATCACCAAAACGGGAGAATGGATCCTATACGGCGGCGCGGACTACAGCGACCTGCCCAACGGCAAGTGGCAGCACTGCGAGGAGAACCGTCGGGTCGCGCTCTCGCCGGTGCGGGGACAGGGCTTGCTGAATTTTGAGGGCGACTGCGTCGTGCGCGAGCGCATCGACGTGGTGTTCCCCGTTCTGCACGGCGAAAACGGTGAGGACGGCTCGGTGCAGGGGCTGCTGCAGCTTTCGGGCATAGCCTATGTCGGTCCGAACGTTGCCGCGAGCGCGACCTGCATGGATAAGACGCTGACCAAGCTCGTTGCCGACCGCGCAGGGATCCGTCAGGCGGCGTGGCGGCTTGTCACCGCCGACGAGCTGAAGGGCAATACCGAGCGCCTGCTGGAACGACTGGAGGAGGCGTTTGCCTACCCGATGTTCGTCAAGCCCGCCGGAACCGGCTCGTCCGTCGGCGTGGCAAAGGCGAAGAACCGCGAGGCATTGCAGCGTGCGCTGGAGAACGCGGCGAATTTCGACAGGAAAATTCTCGTTGAGGAGTTCATCAACGGGCGCGAGGTCGAGGTTGCCGTGCTCGGCAATGACGCGCCGGCTGCCTCCGTCTGCGGCGAGATCGACGCCGGAACGGAGTTTTACGACTATGACGCGAAATACATTTCCGACTGCGCCCGCCTGCACATCCCCGCGCGGCTTGACGAGGAGACGTCGGAGCGCGTGCGCGATACCGCCATCCGCGTTTTTGAGGCGATGGGCTGCCAAGGGCTGTCCCGCGTGGATTTCTTTGTTACCTATGAAGGCAATGAGATCGTCTTTAATGAGATCAATACCATTCCGGGCTTCACCTCGATCTCGATGTACCCCAAGCTGTTCGAGGCGAGCGGCATTCCGTATTCCGAGCTGCTCGATGATTTGATCGAGCTGGCGACCGAGCGATGACAAAGCCGACGGAGGTACTGCTGACCATCCTCAGCCGCCAGCAGTTCCGCGACGAGGAGCCGGAGACGACCAAGCTCGTCACGGAGGGAACCATGCGTCGGGACGGCGAGACCGTTGAGCTGGCGTATGAGGAGTCGGAGCTGACGGGGCTTTCCGGCACGACCACGACCTTCCGCATGACCCCGCAGCGGGTCGAGCTGGAGCGGCGCGGGGCGGTCAGCTCCCGCATGATCTTCGAGGCGGGACAGGAGGACCGCTCCCTGTACGACATGGGCTTCGGCGCACTGATGATCGCCGTCCGTGCGGAAAAAATCCGGATGCACTTCGATGACGGCGGCGGCAGCGCCTGCGTGGCATACGGCATCGCGATCGAGGGGCAGACCGCAGGACGGATCGAGTACCGTATCGACGTCCGAAGAAAAGGAGTATAACAGAAGAATCGAGGGCAGAACGATGCGCTTTCCGTTTCAAAAAAAGAAGACGCCGCTACCGATGTGTACCCCCGAAGAATGGATGGCACAGTGGAAGGCACTGGTGCCGCCGGAGTGCCGCGACGTGCCGATCACGTTCGGAGGCGAGACGGTGGTCGCCTTCGTGTGCATCAATCAGTTTGTTATGATGCTGCAGGACGGGCTGCTGATGGAGCGCAGCTTTTTTGATGTTTGCAGCTTTTTCCAGCGCGCGGGCTACCATGTTGTGTGGCTGATGCGCTGCGTGCAGGATATTTATAACGGCTACCTCAAGCTGCAATCGACTGCTGCGGGCGGCGAGCGCTGCAAGTGGCTGTGGAAATCCCCGACGACGAATTTCGGGCGGTGGACGAGCGACAATTTCCACGCGACGATCCTTTTGCAGTATTTGCAGATCCCGCCCGAGGGACTTGCGGACTGCCGCGAGCAGATTTTGCAGCGTGTGACGTGGGCGGAGAGCGACGAGGCGACCGAGCTGGTCCCGGGCAGAACGAGCTTTATGACCGTCAATACCCCGGGAAGTCCCGTCGAGCTGCTGGCGTGGCTCAACGGCAAAACGCTGAATCATGTGAAGGAAATATAAGGATTTCAAATAACCCGCCTCTCCGAGCTTCGGAGGGGCGGGTTAGTGCGTCAAAGGACCCTCAGTATGTCATTCCGAGGAGCGAAGCGACGTGGGAATCTCATGCGAAATGTTTCTAATTCGCCGAAATTTGTCGAAATTCCGAAACAATCCTGCAAGATTGCCACGGGTGCAAGCACCCTCGCAATGACAAATTTGGCGCTTTTTCGGCTTTATCCGCCTCTCCGAGCTTCGGAGGGGCGGGTTTTGTATACGGGAACAGAGCATTACCGCTTCACGCCGACGAGCTGATACATCCTTGCGTCGGAAATTTTTACCGTCACATCAAGATGTGGTGCGAACAGTGCCTCCAGCGCGTCCTCGTGCATCAGCCCGCAGGACACCTTCTTCGCCGAGCCGGAATGGTGGCGGTCGATGGACTCGCGGCTCATTCCGTGCGCAACGGTCAGTCGTCCGCCCTCGGTCAGCAGCCCCGCCAGTATGCCGATCAGACGTGCGGGGTCGGGAAAGTGCGGGAAGGCATTGTAGACCACGATGCGGTCAAACGGGGCGGGAAACTGCGTCGTTTCCACGTCGCCGCAGAGCACCGTCACGTTCTTCTGCGGGAATTTTTCGGCAGCAAGCCGCGCCATCTCGGGCGAAATGTCAATGGCAGTGACGGAGGCGACGCCCCGCGCCAGATAGTCGGGGATCAGAACGCCTGTTCCGCACGCCACGTCCAGCACCCGACAGCCTGCGCCGATGTCGGCGTTGTCAAGGATCGTGTTGATGATCGCGTCGTCATGGACCAAGCCGTCGTCCCAAGTCGGGGCACAGCGATCGAAAAAAGCAATAATGTCGTCCTTTTGAAGCATGGCTTGCTCCTTAATTGAAGAAGGTCGCGGTGTCGATCTTTTGATAGCCGCCGAAGCTCGAGGGGCAGGCGAAGATGGCTTCGGCAAGCGGCTGCCCGAGGAATTCCTGCGTAATCTCGTTGGTTTTCTCGGTCATGTCGATGTCGGTGAATTGCTCCGGATAGACCGCTTTCGCAATGAACCATGCGTTGATGAGCGCGATCTCGTAGTTTGTGTAGTATGCGTTATATGCCATCTCAAGATAGACCTCACCGTTCTGCCAAGCCTTACAGGTGTCGAACATCGTCGGGTCCTCCTGATACAGCGGCGCAATGTTCTTGACGGCAGCCGCGTCGAGGATCATGATGTCGGTCTCCTCGCCGAGAGCGGCGAATTTTTCCGCTTCAATCGCCTGAATTCCGTCCTTGCCGAGGTCGGTCACGACGTTGCGGACGTTGGCAAGGTTGAAGGCGGCGTAGTTCTGCGCGGTCATGAGGTGGTTCGTCGTGCCCCAGTTGCCTAAGCCGCAGATATAGACGGCGGGCTTTTCCTCGTCGGAAATGCTCGCGGTGCGTTCGGTCAGGGCGGCGATCTCGCCGTTCAGGAAGGAAAGCAGCGACTGTGCGCGCTCCTCCTTTCCGAACACCTTACCCAGCAGCTCCATGGACTGAGCAAAGGCATCGTCAAATACGCCGTTCGGACCGGTACGGAGCGTCACGACGGGCACGCCGAGCTGCTCCTGCAGGGCATCCGCCTTTTCGACGTCCTCATACTCGGAAATCACGATGTCCGGCTCGCAGACAAGAATTTTTTCGGCTTCCGCTGCCTGTGCATTCGGACCGCCCACGCCGCAGGAGGGCAGGGTACGGAAGGTGTCGCCGTACGCGAGAACATAGGGGCGGGCAACCGCGTCAAACATCTTCGGGCGCTCGGCGAGGGTATCGTTGTCAATGTCCTCCACGCCGCACAGCAGATCGACGTCGCCGATATAGCTGTACATCCGCAGTGCGCCCGCGCCGATGCAGACGACGCGCCGATAGGTCGCGGGGGAGAGGGTCAGCTCTCTGCCGATCATGTCGGTCAGCGTGACCTCGGCTGACGGCTCGGTCACCGGATCGGTCGCGATCTCGGTCGGCGCTTCCGTCGGGGCGTCGGTCGCCTCCTCGGTCGTGGTATCAACAGTCGCGGTGCAGGCGCAGAGCGACAGCAGCAGCGCCGCCGCAAGCAGCAGCGACAGAATTTTTTTTACGTTAGCAGCCATAGTGTTTTCCTCCCAAAATGATTTTTTTGCCCTCCAACGTGACGATCCGTGCGTTGATGTCAAAGGTATCACGGATCACCTCGGGGGTAACGATGTCCTCCGCGCCGGCAAATTTAATTATGCCGTCGCGCAGGAAGAAAAAGCGGTCACCGAACCAAAGCGCTTGGTTCAGATCGTGCAGCGAGCTGAGAATAGCGATGTTTTTTCGGCGGGCAAGCTGCTTCGCCTCCTCAATAATCAGCTCCTCGTTTGCCATGTCGAGATTGCCGGTCGGCTCGTCAAAGACCAGAAGCTGCGGCTCCTGCGCCATGGCGCGGGCGACGGCGATCTTTTGCTTTTCACCGCCGGAGAGATTTTCCGCATTGCGGTAGGCAAGCGGCGTCAGCTTCATATCCTCCAGCAGTGTCTCGACCGTCTCATAGTCCTCCTTGCCCGCACGCAGCCCGAAGTAGGAAATGCGCCCCATGAGAATGGAATCAAAGACCGTCAGCGAACCGAAATGGATGTGCTGCGGGACGTAGGCAATGCGGCGGGCGCGTTCGCGACGGGGAAGACGCAGCAGGTCCTCGCCGTCGAAGCGGACAGTGCCTGCCGTCGGCATCTCAATGCCGAGGATGGTTTTGAACAGCGTGGTCTTGCCCGAGCCGTTTTTGCCCAGCAGGATACCGACCTCGCCGCGCCTGAGCGTCAGATCGATGCCGTTCAGCACGGGAGCGCCCCGCTTGGAATATTGAAATTGAAGCCCCTCAATGCTCAGCATCGTTCGCCCTCCTTTTTGGAAAAAATGACGGCGACAAAGAACGGTGCGCCGAGCAGCGACGTGATCGCGCCGACGGGGAGGGCAGAGCCGCTGCCGAGACTGCGCGAAAGCGTGTCTGCCAGCAGCAGCAGGAGACTGCCGCTCAGTGCCGAAACGGGGATGGCATAGCGGTGGTCCTGCCCGAGCAGCTTTTTCGTGATGTGGGGGCAAATGATGCCCACAAAGCCGATCACGCCGAGGTAGGACACGCAAACCGCCGTGATGAGCGAGGCGGCAAGCAGCGACACGAAGCGCAGCAGCTCGACATTCACGCCCATCGTCTTTGCCGTGGCGTCGCCGCTGAGCAGGACGTTGTAGCGCCATGCCAGCAGGCGGAAGGTCACAAGCCCCGCCGCAACGACCGCCAGCATGATGAGGTCGGTTTTGTAGGTCGCTCTGCCGAGGTCGCCGAAATTCCAGATCACGGCGGCGGAAATGCCGACGTCGGTCGCGTAGAACTGCAAAATTGTCGTTGCTGCGGACCAAACGGCGCCGACGGCAAGTCCTGCCAGCACCACGACATTCGGTGAGAAGGCGCGGACTCGGCACAGCCCCAAGATCAGCAGGATGGACAGCGCGGAGAAAATGAATGCCATCAGCGACGTTGCGTAGGGATTTGCACCGACGGCGTAATTTGCCACGTTGTTGCCTGTGGAAAGGAAGCCGCCTGCGAAGGCGATGATGGACAGGTTCGCGCCGAATACCGCCGCGCCTGAGACACCCAGCGTCGAGGGCGACGCCATGGAGTTGTTCAGATTCGTCTGCATCATCAGACCGGAGACGGACAGCCCCGCGCCGGCAATGATCGCCGCCAGCACGCGCGGCAGACGGATGCTCCGAATAATGCGTTCCTGCGTCGGCGTGCCTTTTCCGAGCAGCGCGGCGATACACTCGCGCAGCGTCATGCCCGACGAGCCGACGAACAGGCAGACAAGCCCTGTCACGACGACCGCGGCGAGCAGGATAACGATTGCAGCGCGGTTTCGTTTTTGCAGTTTTTTCATTGTGTTCCTCCGTTTTTTGCGCAGCGGATCTGCGTTGATCGATCAATCAAACGCATTATAATCGAAAAAATCCGCCGCCGTAAGCCCCACAGGGGGTTATTTTTTCGGGTGAGTGAGGAAAAACAAGAGAAAACCCGCCCTCAAAGAGAGCGGGCATAGCTCGTCAAAGAACGCTGCTGTCATTCCGAGGAGGGCGAAGCCCGACGTGGGAATCTCATGCAAAATGTTTCGAATTCGCCGAAACATTTCGGGATTTCAGAATAATTCCGCGAGATTGCCACGACCCTTTCAGGGTCTCGCAATGACAGGCTTGGGACTGTTTTGACAGTCTGACCCGCCCTCAAAGAGGGCGGGCAATCGCTTTATGGGGTTCGGTTATTGTGCGGGGGGATCATTTTGCGGATTTTCCTCGGGCGGTTCTTCCTCCGACGGTGCTTCCGCTGTGTTTTCCTCCGACGGCGCTCCCTCGGTCGGCGCTTCCGCTGTCGGAACATCGACGGCTTCCGACGCATCCTCATCCTCGGGTGCTTCGGCTTCGACGGGCGGGGCTTCGGGGGCTTGCTTCGGTTCCTCCCAGTCCGTCCCCTTCAGATACTCGCTCAGATCGGGCAGCTCCTCCGGCGCGTTTGCCTCGTAATCGACCTCGGGGTCAAACAGCCCGAGCGCTTCAAGATGCTCTTCAAGGATAAACTCCTCGCCGTCGCCATCGGGCTTTTCCTCCGACGCGGGCGGGTCGGGCAGCAGGGTAAAACCGCGCTTCCTCCGCAGCAGGAGCAGCAGCGCCAGCGCCAGCAGTCCGCCGACGGAGATCATCGCACCCGTTTTCAGCCCCGGCGCGGTAAAGCGAAGCTCAATATCGTGCATTCCTGCCGTCAGCGGCAGGGCGATCACAGCGTCGGTCAGCTTTACGTCCTCCGACTTGGGGTCGTAGGTCGCGGCAATCTCGACGGGCTTTCCGTCAACATACGCCGTCCAGCCCCGCTCGTAGGGAACGGAGGTATAGAGCAGACCGTCCTGCTTGACGGCGACCGTGCCGCGGATACGGGTGTCGCTGAACGAGGTCAGCACCAGCGGCTCGTCACGCAGCAGTTCCACGCCCGCGTCAAAGACCTCATCATTCTGCTTCGCAAATTCCAGTCGGAAGGTCGTGCCCTTTCCAGATCCGACCTCAAAGCGCAGCGAGATCGCCTCGCCGCTCTTGAGATCGCCGAGGCAGAACGCCGTCCGCGCCGAAATATCCAGCGTTTCCAGCAGCTCGTCGTTGCGGTAGACCTTGACCTTGCGGGTCTTTGTCTCGGGACGGTAGAGGCTGAAGGCGTACACGCCGTCGTCGGGAATCTCATAATTCACTTGAAATTCGTTCTTCTCCTCGTCGCCGTTCGCCGTCGAGTAGCGGTAGAGGTCAAGCTCACTGCCCTCTGCGTTCAGCGTGCAGCCCTCCGGAGCGCTCAGATTCGTCGCGCCGAGGAAGGTATACAGCGGCTCGGTCAAGCCGGTTGCCAGCGCGAACAGCTCCGCCTGCTCCTGCAGCGGCTTTGTGCTGCCGTTCTCGGCAACAAAGTCCGCCAGCGCACGGTCGGTCATAAAGCCGAGGGAGATATACGAGCGGTTGCGCAGCAGGTTGACCTCACCCGAGCGCAGCACAAGCTCGTGATAGCTCGTGTCGAGGTAGTTTCCGCTGCGGTCCAGCAGGTATTTGATACCCAGCATCATATTGGCAAAGGGCGTTCCCTCATAGTAAGCATAGCGGTTGCTGCCGGGCCACGACGCCAGCCCCAGCGAGCCGTTGAAGCGGTTAAAGTTGACGTTCGTCGAGGAATTAAAGACCGATACGCCGTGATAGCCGTTGAGCGCGCCGTCGTTGAGCGTTTGGGTCTGCGTCACCTCCGTGCGCCAAAACAGCTCCGAATCGTTCTCTCGTGCGTAGGTCAAAAGCTGCTGCACGTCCGCATTGCTCTGCGGATAGCCCGAGCGCGAGGAGACGCCGACCTTGTTGACGCCCAGCCCGAAGGAGAGCGTCATTTCACACAGCAGTATTGCACAGAGCAGCCCGCCCGCCAGCCGCATCCGTGAACGTGCGGGGGACGCCAGCAGCACGCAGACCGCGAAGCCGAGCAGAACGATACCGCCGATCACAACCGGACGGAGCGGCGCTTCAAGCGTGAACCAGCCGTTGACGAGCAGCCCGCCCGCAACGAGCGCAACAATCGCCAGCGTCCATTTTTTCTGCCCGTAGAGCTGCGTATAGACGCGGTACGCCATGCAGATCAGCACGAAGCACGACAGGAAGCTGAACCGATACGGCAGCATATTCGGAAAGTGGAAGCCGTGCCAGATATAGTCCAAAATTCGGAAAATATAGCTCAGCAGGAACAGCAGCAGCAGCGCCAAGCTGTAAATCTTCTCCCGCAGGCGAATTCTGCCGTTGCAGCAGTAGCAGACCGCGAGGAGCACCGTTGCAAAGCCGCAGAATACGTTCGGCATTCCCTCCATCGAGGTTACGGTCACGGCGGGCAGAAGGTTTGCGAGCACCTTTTGCGACGCGGTAAGCAGTCCCGGCAGCGTTTGGCTTGTCAAAAGGTTCCAAGTGCTCTGCCCCTCGGCGACCCTGCCGGAGGCGCCGTTTGCCATGTTGAGCGCCAACAGCGCGGGCATTTTGCCGGTCGAGGAATACGTCCCCTGCATGGCAAGCAGCGTCGGCACGAGCAGCACCGCGGCAATCGCAATGCCGACGAGCGTACAGATGCCGATACGCACGAGCCGCCGCACGAAGCCGCCGAACCCGTTCGGGCGGATGATGCAGTAGCCGATGAAGCACAGGAGAACAAAAATGCAGCAAAAATACGCAATATAATAGCTGCACCACAGGCTCAGTGCCAGCGAGATCGTATACAGGCGGAATTTTCCGTCGCGCAGGAGGCTGACCATGCCCGCGATCAGCAGCGGCAGCAGCGCGAAGGTGTCAAGCCAAATGATATTCCAATAGTAGCCGCACGCCCAGGCGCACAGCGCATAGGTCAGCGCGAAAAACGGCGCGGTCCAGTCGATCTTACGGAAGGCGATACGCAGGAAGTGCGTGAAGAACAGTCCGGCAAGCGAGAGCTTCAGAACAGTTGCCAGCGCGTAGAACTCCCGCAGGAATTTCAGCGGCACCAATGCCGACAGGAGGTACAGCGGCGAGGAGAGGTAATAGGCAAACAGGGAAAGATAGGTGTTACCCATGCCGACGTCCCAGGTGTATTGCAGCGAGCCGCCGCTGCGCAGCTTTTCGCGGAAGGAGACGAGGAAGGGGTAATATTGGTGCCAGCCGTCGCTTGCCATGATCTGCTTGTCGCCGACGGGGTACAGTCCCGCCACGGCAAAGGCGATACAGGCAATCGCAAAGGGCAGCAGGAAGGACAGCCAAAGCTGCTTTTTCTCCGAGGAGCGGTGATTCAGACTACGTTTCATATTTCATCCTCCGTTTGCGTCGGGCGGGAAAGCCGTCGCATGAGTTCGGGAAGCGTCGATTCAAAATTCACGCCGTACCAGCGGCGGTCGGGGTCTGCAAGGGTCACGCGGAGGGTCAGCGCCGTGTGCTCCGCCGCCAGCGTCAGCGCCTCCGTCAGGGACTGCCCGAGCGTCAGCGCACCGACGGCGACTGCGGCAAAGAGATCCCCCGCGCCGTGGAACACCGACGGCAGATACTCCGTTGTATGCAGCCAAAGCGCCCCGTCCTGCTGCATCGCGGCAACGCCTGTCGTCCGCTCGTCGAGGCGGATGCCGGTAACGACGGCGTTCTTTGCGCCGAGCGCCAGCAGCTCCTTTAGCAGCGTGCGCAGATAGTCCTGCGAATGGAGGGCGCGATATTCCGTCTCCGTCAGGAGGCACGCCTCGGTCACGTTGGGCGTCAGCACGTCCGCACGGCTGCAAAGGCGGCGAAGCTGCTTCGGAAAACCGTCGTCAAAGCCCGCGTAGAGCCGCCCGTGATCGCCCATGACCGGATCGACGAAATGCAGCGGCGCGGGAAAAACGTCGAAAAAGCGCAGCATTGCCTCGATCTGCTCCGCCGCGCCGAGATAGCCTGTATAGATCGCGTCAAATTGCAGCTCGAGCTGCCGCCAATGCGCCGTAAGCTGCGAAAGCTGCGGCGTGAGGTCGTAGCTGACAAAGCCGTCAAAGGCGGTGTGCGCCGACAGCAGCGCCGTGGGCAGCGCCGCACATTCCAGCCCCATTGCCGACAGGACGGGCAGCGCGACGGTCTGCGAGCATTTGCCGAGGCAGGAAAAATCCTGTATGCTTGCGATTCGTTTCATTCGTTTCCTCATATCATACCGATGAAAAGCTTCATCAAAATCGAAGATCATATAGTATCGGACGCGACCGAGCGGGCTGCGTTCCGTTTTTTTCGCTTGTTTCTTGAATATTATAGTCTATTTTGCGCGGAAAAGAAAGTCCCCGCCGCGAAAATCTTCATTTTCCTCGAAAAACAAAAAAATTGCAGATTTTGTGGTTTGGGGCTTGCATTTACCACAATATATAGTATAATAAGGGAGCTGAACCAATCGGGAGGTGAATTTTCCCGCCCGTTTACGACTGAATATCGGAGGAAAAAACATGAAAATTATCAAGCGCAACGGTGCAGAGGCGGTTTTCGACATCGAAAAAATTCGCCTTGCCATCCAAAAAGCCAACGACGTCGTGGAGGAGTACGCCCGCATGACGCCGCTTCAGATCAACCGCATTGCCGAGAGCGTCGCCATCCGCTGCGAGGAGATGAACCGCAGCCTGTCGGTCGAGGAGATTCAGGACCTCGTGGAGGATCAGATCATGGCGCACGGCGCATTTGAGGTCGCCAAGCGCTATATCACTTATCGTTACACGCGCACACTGGTCCGCCAGTCGAACACCACCGACGACCGCATCCTCAGCCTCATCGAGTGTAACAACGAGGAGGTCAAGCAGGAGAACGCCAACAAGAACCCCACCATCAACGCCGTCCAGCGGGACT
>URWG01000006.1 GCA_900551495.1 uncultured Eubacteriales bacterium | reverse complement strand
GGTGCTGCTGGTGCTGGCGCTTTTGGCAGGCTGCACCGCCGTACCGACCCCGCCCGACGCCCCCACCGAGGTGCCCACCGAAGCCCCGACCGAGCCGACCACCGAGCCGGACAATCTCTTTACCTTCACCCGCGAAAACTTCCCGCGCATGGACGGCTCGACCTCGATGGTGCCGCTGGGCGAGGCGATCGCAAGCGTCCTACTGGGCGAGAGCCGCGAGGAAGTGACCGATTTGGTCCAATTCAACCGCACCACCCAATCCTTCCGCAATCTGATGAGCGGCTACTGCGACATTCTGATCGTCGGTGAGCCGAACGCCGCCGTCTATGACGAGATGGACGCGGCACACTTCAAGGCGGACATCGAGACGATTGCCACCGACGCGCTGGTCTTCGTCGTGAACGCCGACAACCCCGTGGACAATCTGACCACCGAGCAGGTGCGCAAGATCTACGCCGGCGAAATCACCAACTGGAGCGAGGTCGGCGGCAACGACGCACCCATTGAGGCGTTCCAGCGCAACGAAAACGCCGGCTCTCAGGCGCTGATGCTCAAGCTCGTGATGAAGGACACGCCGCTCATGGATGCGCCCGAGGATTACATCGTCACGAGCATGGGCGGTCTGATGGAGGCGGTCAAGAGCTACGACAACTCCGCAAACGCCCTCGGCTACTCCGTTTACTACTACGCCAACGATATGCAGATGGCGCAGGGCTTGAAAATTCTGTCCATTGACGGCGTTGCCCCCTCGCCCGAGACGATCCGCAGCGGCGAGTATCCCCATCTGAACGCCTACTATTGCGTCGTGCCTGTCTCCGCAGCCGCAGACGCACCGAACCGTGTTCTTTACGAATGGCTGATGACCGAGGAGGGGCAGCGTCTGATCGCCGCCGAGGGCTATGTTTCCGCGCAGGAAGTCAAGGACTGACCGCTGCCGACGGGAGGGACACACCATGAAACGTTTGATTGCGATATTGCTCCTTGCCGCGCTGCTGCTGGCAGGCTGTGCAGCGCAGCCCGCGCCGACCGAGACGGCAACCGAGCCTGCCCCTACCCTGCCGCCGCCGAAGGAATATACCGTGACCTCAAGCGGTATCCCCGTCCGCACGGACTACAGCGGCTACACCGCCGAAAAGCAGACCGTCACGCCGCGCTTCACCCGTCTGTCCGACAAGGCAATGCCGGAGCTGACGGCGCGGGACGATTACGGGACGCTCTATCCCTTCATCGGCAAGGTCAGCGAGTCGGACTTTTCCACCGCGGGGATGTACGCCTTTGCCGACGCACAGGGCCGTATCGTTACCGATCCCGTGTTCAGCCGCGTCAGCCTGCTACGCAATGCAGACCGAACGAAGGGCATTTGGTGCTTCCGCAAAATTTCGCCGGAGGAAATTACCGGCGACAGCGGCTACAGCTATATTGACGGCAGCGAGCTGAACGGCATTGCGACGGAGGACGGCTCGTTTGCCACGGACTGCCGCTATGAGCGCGTCTGCGGGGGCGACAATATTCTGATGTGCATTTACCCGCAGGAGGACAGCGATACGCCCCGCTTTGACGTCTACGACTACAACGGGAAGCTGCTGCTGACCTCGGAGGAGCTGCCGTATGCCGACCGTCTTTACGGCAGAATCTGGTATTATGACTGCGTGGGCGATTATCTGGTCGTCGGACTGCACAGCGGCGAGTATAAGGACTGGGGCGACGGCAACCGTCGGGAGATCGAGGACCTGTATCTTTCCGATCTCAACGGCAATCTGAAGTTCGGACCGTATTCCTACATCGGCTACCGCGAGGGCGAGTACATCAGCGTCACATTAAAGGATAAAACCACCGCGCTGCTCAAAGCCGACGGAAGCTATCTGTTCGGCGGCAGCTTTTCCCTCATCGGCTACAACGCACCCGACCGCTTCCTTGTGAAGCAGGAGGAGAGCAGCGATTATCAGGTGCTCGACGCGGAGGGCAACGAGATTTTCACGGTGCCCAACGCCTCCTATTTCTCGTGGGACGGCGTCGGCTACGTCAGCAGCACCTATGACCCCTACTCGCAGACCTATTACGACCGCGACGGCAACGAGCTTGCACTTCCCGCGCAGGGCGTCTGGACGAGATTGGGTCTGACGGATATTTTTATCACGCAGAGCAGCAACGGCAACGCCCTTTTTAACCTCGAAACCGGCGAAAGTGTACCGGTCGCCATCAGCGCGGAGGACTACGTTGAGCCGTGCGATTGGGAGAATTTGGAGTTCCCGTATATCGCCGTCAATAAATCGACGCTGAACGAGGGCTACAGCTATTTTTCCGATACCGCCGTTTACGACAACCGGATGCAGGAGAAGGTGCTCGAATTCCGCGGCAGACATTATATGATCCACGACATTGCCGACGACACGCCCTATTTCGTTGCCATAACGGGCAGCACCTGCACGCTCTATAACGCCGAGATGGAGCCGGTCCGGACGCTGCGCGGCATCGGCGACCAATACAGCAGCATCATGGTCTACGACGGGGCGATTTCGTGCTTTGACGACCGCGCCGCATACATCTACGATGCGGAGGGCAACGAGCTGATCTGCTATCCGCTGTATAGTCTCCTGAACGACTGAACCAAAATAAGCCGCGTCCCCTGTTTTCCAAAACAGGGGACGCAGTTTAGACTGTCAAAGCTGTCAAAAAAGCCCGCTCCGTCATTGCGAGACCCCAAAGGGGTCGTGGCAATCTCGCGGAATTGTTTCGAAATTCTTACAATCTTCGGCGAATTCTGAACTTCCTGCACGAGATTGCCACGTCGCTTCGCTCCGACCGGCAAGCGGAGAGCCCGTATCCGTAAGGCTCCTTCGTCGCCGACGGCTACGACTTCGCAATGACACGAAAGCGCGTGAAACCGCCGCGTCCATCGGAGAGAACCGATGCGGACGCTTACGCACTGTGGGCGCTTTCCCGCCACACGCTTTCGTCGATCGATGATACAAGTATAGCGTACTTTGTGCCGCTTGTACAGGTGTTTCCGAAAAGTCATTGCCGAAACGGAAATTTTTCTCGGAAATCGCAGGAAATATAGTATGATAACACTGTAGATTGGTCCATTCCGCAGTTTCACGTTACATCAATCTGCGGCGGACGAAATATTTCGAACTGCAAGGAGGCGCCATGAAAAGAACATTGTTATCCCTGCTGCTTGCCCTTTCAATGCTGCTCTCGCTGCTGCCGGCGGTGAGCGCGGCGGGCATCACGGGCGAGGAAAAGCTGCCCGGCGACGCGGGCTACGGCTTTACCTACGCATTCGTCTCTCCGACGACCATTGAGATCACCGCCTATTACGGCTACGAGGCGGAGGTCACCGTCCCCTCGACCATCGACGGCTATACCGTTGTCGGTATCCGCAGCTTCCATGACGAGGAGGGCTACAGCACACCCAATATCTTCGTGCGGAAGGTCGTCCTGCCCGAAACGGTGACGTACATCGCGGACGGTGCATTCTACGACGACGACCACTGGTCAGCGAAGACCCACTTTGAGCTACAGGAGATCGTCCTGCCGCAGAGCCTGAAAACCATCGGCAAAAATGCGTTTTACAATAATTATTACCTGCAAAAGATCGACATTCCCGCCGGCGTGACGGAGATCGGCAGGGGTGCCTTCGCAAAGTGCCAGAATCTGTCCGACATCACCATCCGCGGCGAGAACACCTTCCTGCACGGCGGCGCGTTCGGCGAGAAGAGCGGCTACAGCGTCGGCCCCTTTGCCGGAAAGCTCAGCGAGCTGTACCAGCAGTGGCTGTATGACGACAGCGCCTCGGACTTCTTCATCTGGCAGGGGCAGCTCTTGGACTACAGGGGCACGAGCAAGACCCCGGTCATCCCCGACACGGTAACGGTCATCGGCGCGTCGGCGTTCTGGCGGTCGGACATCACCGGCGTGACCATTCCGTCGAGCGTCAAGCTGATCGGCGCGTCGGCGTTCTATGAATGCACCTCCCTGACCTCCGTGGAGATCCCCGGCAGCGTTGAGCGCATTGACAACAACGCGTTTTGCGGCTGCACCGGCATGACCTCCGTCAAGCTGAACAAGGGGCTGAAGGTCATCGGCGAGGGCGGCTTCAACGACTGTGAGGGGCTGACGAGCCTCGTCCTGCCCGAGGGGCTGACCACGCTGGAGGACGCGGCGCTTTATGACTGCGAGAACATCGAGCGCTTCACCTTCCCCAAGTCGCTGACCGATATGGAAGACTCCAGCATCTATACCTCGAAGTGGTACGAGGGGCTTGCCGACGGCACGGAGCTGTACTGCGGCAGCGTGTTCCTCGGCTGCAAGGGGAAAAAATATCCCTCCAAGCTGACCGTCCGTCCCGGCACAAAAATGGTGCGCATCGAGAAGGACGGTATGGCCGGCGTGAACGAGCTGATCCTGCCCGACGGGCTGGAATCGCTCAGCATCACGGAAGGCTGCGGCAGCATCACCAAGCTTACCGTTCCGGAGAGCGTCAATTACATCGATCTCCGCAAGCTTGCCCATCTGACCGACCTCAAGCTGCCGACGACGGCGGTTCTGGAGGAGGGCTGCTTTTCCGGCTGTTACCAGATCAAGAATCTGACCATCCCGAAGGGCAATACGACGCTGAAGGGCGTTAGCGTCGGCAGGACGGCGCACGTGGTTCTGCCCGACGACGTGCTCGAGGTGCGCGGGCCGATCTCCAACGGCGACCCCTATCGCTACAACAACAAGGATGGCAATTCCAACCTCAAGTCGATCGACCTGAAGAACGTCCGCATTCTGACGGGCGGCGCGCTCAGCGACTGCGTTGCGCTCGAGAGCGTGACGCTGCCGGATTCGCTCATCACGCTTGGCGACGGTGTATTCAGCGGCTGCGCCCGCCTGCGCTCCGTCAAAGGCGGCAAAAACGTCCGTCAGATCGGCGACGGCTGCTTCGGCGCCTGCACCACGCTGACGGATTTCGGCGATCTGGAAACGAACGTGACCCGTGTCGGCTCCGGGGCATTCCATAACTGCGGCTGGTTCCACGATCAGCCGAACGGCGTGGTCTACTTCGGCAAGGTCGCCTATGCCTATAAGGGAACCATGCCGGAGAATACCGTTCTGGCGCTCAAGGAGGGTACGGTTTCCGTTTCCTACTCCTTCATCGCGGGTCAGATAGAGCTGAACCCCACCTTCGACTTTCCGACTCTCGCGGGGCTGATCCTCCCGCAGAGCTGCAAATACGTAGATGCCTACGCCTTCTCGGGCGCGGAGAATATGAAGTTCATCGACCTCGGCGGCGTGCAGTACATCGGCAGGGAGGCGTTCAACAGCAGCGCCTGTGAGAGCATCGTCCTGCCCGATTCCGTGCGCTTTGTCGGCGACAACGCCTTCTCTGCGGCGCATCTCAAGGCAATTCATCTGAACGAGGGTCTGCGTGCGCTGGATGAGGGCGCGTTCTTCTCCTACGGTGAGGGCAAGGGCGTCACCGTCCCCGCGAGCGTCATCTACATCGGTTGGCAGGCACTCGGCTGGCGTCCGGTCGACCCGGACGATTTCCTCGGCGGAAGCAAGACGATCGACGGCTTCGTCATCCGCGGCACGGCGGGGACGGCTGCGCAGACCTACGCCGTGAACAATGAGATTGCCTTTGAAACAGCTCCCTGCGCCGCGCACAAGCTCGTAACGGAGACGGTCGCCGCGACCTGTCAGGAGGGCGGCTATACCCGCGAGACCTGTACCGTCTGCGGATACACCAACGTGACCGCCCGCACCGCTGCCGTCGGACACAAGGCGGTCGCCAACGACCCGATCGAGGCCACCTGCACCCGTCCGGGCTATACCGGCGGCACGCACTGCGCCTTCTGCGGACTGACTCTCACCCAGCCGACGCAGACTGCCGCGCTGGGGCACGACGAGGTCGTCGCTACGGAGGAATACGAGTATTCTGCGTATTACGGCATGATCCGCCACTACTGCCGCCGCTGCGAGCTGAAGTGGTACGACACGGAGGGCGGCGGGCACGTCCACGACTACAACTATCAAACCAACTTCGAGTATGCAACCTGCACCAAGGGCGGCTACACCGAGCACGTTTGTGCCTGCGGCGAGAGCTACCGCGACGGTATCACCTCCGCGCTCGGTCATGACTTCCGGTGGGTCACCGACAAGGTCGCCACCGCCACCGAGCCGGGCTATAAGCACGAGGAATGCACCCGCTGCCACGAAAGACGGAACGAAAACACCGTCATCCCCGCCACCGGCGAGGGCCACGTCCACAGCTACACCGACGACGTAAAGCAGCCCACCTGCACCGAGGGCGGCTACACCACGCACACCTGCTCCTGCGGCGAAAGCTATGTGGATAACCGCACGGCTGCGCTGGGTCACAATTACGTCAACGGCACCTGCACCCGCTGCGGCGCGACGAACGGCGAAAACCCGCCGAAGCCGCCCAAGCCCTCCGGCAACTGCGACGGCGGTGCAAGCTGCCCGTCCAAGCCCTACCCCGATGTCAACACGAGCAGATGGTACCACGCAGGCGTTGACTTCGCCATTGCAAACGAGCTGATGAACGGCGTCGGCAACAGCCGCTTCAATCCCGACGGCGCAATGACCCGCTCCATGCTCGTCACCGTGCTCTGGCGCTATGCCGGTTCGCCCGTAGAGGGGACCAACGATTTCTCGGACGTCCCGTCGGGCAAGTGGTACACCAAGGCGGTCGCATGGGCGAAGCACAATAACGTCGTCAACGGCACGTCCGCCACGACCTTCGACCCCGACGGCAACATCACCCGCGAACAGATGGCGGCGATCCTGTTCCGCTATGCCGGCAGCATCGGCGCGGACACCTCCGCACGCAGCAGCCTTGACCAATTCCCCGACGGCGGAAAGGTCAGCCGCTACGCCAAGGAAGCGCTGAGCTGGTGCTTCGCAAGCGGCATCATCACCGGCACTGCCGAAAACGGTCGTACCTACCTCGACCCGCAGGGCAACGCCACCCGCGCACAGGTCGCCACGATCCTCATGCGCTATATCCAAAGCTTCTCCTGATCCAAGCGTAATTTATAAAGCAACAGGAGCGCCCGATCACTCGGGCGCTCCTCAGACTGTCAAAAAAGTGCCAAGTCTGTCATTGCGAGGGTGCTTGCACCCGTGGCAATCTCGCAGAATTGTTCCGAAATTTCGATATGCTTCGGCGAATTCGAAACATTTTACATGAGATTCCCACGTCGCTTCGCTCCTCGGAATGACATAGCTGAGGGTTCTTTGACACGCTCGGATTCTTGATTCAATATTTTAATCAAGAATCAGTATTACGGCATCTCCGCGATACGGCTGCCCTATTTTTCCGCGCGGTATTTTCGCTGTGTCGCCATACCGCCGCGAATATGCCGTTCCGCCTTGTTCTGTGCCAAAATTTCCTTCACACGGCAGTACAGCGCCGGATTGCACCGCGGCAGCCGTTCGATCAGATCCTTATGTACCGTGGACTTGCTGATGCCGAACTGCTTCGCGGCGGCACGGACCGTTGCCCGATTGTCAATCATGTACACAGCCAGATCGCAGGCTCTTTCTTCAATGCTTCTCCTCATGTGACCAAACCCCCTAAGCTGTGTATCGCTGTGAGAGTATATGCGGCGGGACAGGCACAATATGCTTGCAGCGCAGCGGAAAGGATGCTATAATGTCACGGTAATAACATTCTCTCTCGGGGAGGTATTGATTTGAAACGATTCTTTGCATTTTTGCTGGCGGCGGTGCTGGTACTGACCGTGCTGCCGCTCGTCGGCGCGGCACAACCGACGGTCGTCTATGTAAACGGCACCAAAAGCAGCTCGGGCGACGGCAGCTCTGCGGAGACGGCAGTCCGAACGCTGCGCGAGGCGTATTCACTTCTCTCGCGGACAGCGGGCGGAACGATCGTCGTCTGCGGACGGACCGAGGCGAGCGATTGGTCACAGGAGTTAGAGAAGAACCCCTTTACCGCTGCGGTGACGCTGACCTCCCGCTACGGGGCGGAGAATTATGCCGACGCCGCGCTGATTTTTACCGACCGCTACTTCTGTTTCGGCGGTAAAACGGTGCTGACCGATCTGCTCCTGCAAACCTCGATCAACACCTATCTCTATTCGGGTGCCGACCTGACGGTCAAGCGCAGCGTCCGCACGAGCATGACCGACACCGACGCCAAGCTCTCGATCTACTGCGGCTTACGGACCGCTCGCTGCGAATCGGTACGGGTGGACCTTGCGGGCGGGACCTTTACGCAAATTCTGCTGAGCACCACCAAAGGCACCGGAACGACCGAGGCGCGGCTGTCCGGCGACGTGTACATCAACAGCAATGTCACCCTCGGCGCGTCGGGCACGGCGGACCTCATCCGTCTGACGATGGACGGCGGCAGCGTCGATAAGCTGTATGCGACTCCTCGGAGCGGCGGCACCACGAAGGCGGCGGAGCTTATCCTGCGCGGCGGACAGTTTGAGAGCTTTACTGACGCGCCGACGCTGAAAAAGACGACCACGCTGGGTGAGCTTACCGTCACGCTGGGTTCGGAATTCATCTGCGACAACCTCGGCGCGTGGGAGGATTCAAAGCTGAATCTGAACGGAACACGGTCGCTCAACTGGCTGAACTACGCCGGCGGTACGCTGAAGGGGCTGGACCGCTACGACCGCGTGAATCTGCTCGGCGGCGACACGATTCCGTCCGCAAAGGAAGGCAGCTATATGCGTCTGTACGGCTACAGCGGGCAGTTCAGCGCCGACCCCTCGGGCTTCCCGACGCTGTACGTTGACGGCGGCTCGGAGGCAACGCTGCTGCGCACCCTGCCGAGCGAAACAGCGCTTTCCGTCGATGCGGACAGCACGCTGCGGCTTGCCTCGCCGTGGAATGAGGAGGGTAGGACAGAGGCGGCGCTGGTACAGCCGGAGCTTACCGCGGTATCTCCCGTCCTCCGCGTCGATTTCGAGCAGAGCACCGACGACCGCAGCGGCAGCGGCAACAACGGCGCGCTCCACGGCTCGCCTGACTTTGTGCAGAGCTACGACGGCAGCCGTGCGCTGCACCTGCAAAACGATTTCGGCGGCGCTGCGGAGGAGTACGTCTCCTTTGCCGCGCTGCAGGGCATTGATCTCCGCCGCGACGACTACACCTTCACCCTTTGGTACAAGACGGAAAACGGCGGCTTTGCGAAGGTCTCCGGCGGCGGCGACGGAAAAGCCGCGCATCGTCCCGTCAGCTTCACGGGCGTCCGCTGCGGCGGTACGGTGCTTTCCAACCGCGATATGTCCGACACGAAGGCAAGCGGTATGACCGCGCTCCAGCTTGCGCAGCGGATGTATTTTGCCGTCGGTGTGACGGACGCGGCAGGCGGACGGCATGACAAGGGCGGCATTTGGCAGCCGCAGGACGGGCGCTGGCATCAGCTTGCGATCGTCTGCGACCGCGACAGATATTACCGCACCTATGTTGACGGCGAGCTGCTGGCGTGGACGGACATCTCCGGCTGCGCCGACGACGAGCTCGGCAGCAACGCCTTTTGCCTCGGCGCGGACGTTTTGGGGCAGTACGGTGCGGGAAACATCTTCGTGGATGACCTCGCTCTCTACCCTGCCGCGCTTTCTTCAAGCGACCTGAACGCGTTCTATCTTTCGGGAAGGCTCAAGGCGCTGAAAACCGAGATCACCGACCGCCTTGCCGCACTCGGCAGCGAATACGGCAACACCGCAGCATTGCAAGCCGCCGTTCGCACGACCGCAGACTATGAACCCGCGCAGTATCCGCAGGCAGCGGCTGCCTACGACGCGCTCAAGGCACAGTTCGACAGATTTCTTTCCGCTCCGCAGAGTGAGCTTTCCCTCCTGCTGCTGAGCGATGTGCACGTTGTGACGGAGAACGGCGGTCGCCGCCTGACGATCGACCGCATTTTCAGCGACGCGAAGCAGGTCGGCGTGGACGGTGTGATCGTCTCGGGCGACTTTGCCGACAACGCAAGCGCCTCCACCGTCCGCAGCGCCTTTGCCGTCACCGAGGCGCGGATGGATCCGCAATGGCAGCTCTTCCCCGCGCTCGGTAATCACGAGGTGCACTACAGCAGTGAAACCTCCTGCTTCCAAACCGGCGCAACCGCCTATTGGGAGGCCCTGCAAGCGCACATTTCCGCACAGCGTGAGTTCGGCACCGCCACGCTCGACAGTACACAGAATTACAGCTACGCCATGACGCTCAAGGGCTACCATTTCGTCGTTCTCAACACCGACCCGCAGACGCAGAACGCCGACGACCCCGATCCGCTGCGCCGCCGTCTGTATCTGACCGACGAAACGCTGCAATGGCTCGACCGCACGATGGAGCGCTACGGCAAGGACGGAAAGCCGATCTTTGTCGTCAGCCACTTTCCCTTTGCCGCCTCCGTGCCGCACACGGAATACCATGAGGTCGTCGTGAAGGACCGCACCATCGGCAGCCAGGATGCCCAAATCCGTGCGATTTTGGCAAAGCAGGACAATGTGATCTACTTCTGCGGGCACCTGCATTACTGCGTCGGTACGACCCCGCCCGTCACGGTCTACAGCGGGCACCGCGGCTTTACCGAGGTCATGCTCCCTTCGCTCAAATCCGGCAGCCACGGCTATCGAAATCTCGAAACGAGCTGGTATTTGTTTGCCTATGACGACGAGGTGGTCCTGCGTGCAAAGGACTTCTCCACCGGCAAATGGCTCACGGAATATGACGCGGTAATTCCGCTCGGCGCCCGCGTCAACTGCCCGACGGAGCGCTGCGTCGATCTGCCCGAGCGGGCATGGTATCACGCGGCGGTGGACGATTGCTTCCGTCGCGGGCTGATGAACGGCGTGAGCGACACCCACTTCAAGCCGGAGGAAACGCTCAGCCGCGCCATGCTCGTGACCGTCCTCTACCGTATGGCGGGCAGCCGCGCAGTTGACGGCAGCCACGGTTTTTCGGACGTGAAGAGCGGAAGCTGGTACGACGCAGCCGTCCTCTGGGCGAAGCAGAGCGGCGTTGTCAACGGCGTCGATGAAACGCATTTCGCGCCGAACGAGGCGATCACCCGCGAGCAGATGGCAGCGATGTTTTACCGCTATGCAGCCTACAAGGGCTTCGATACCGCAAAACGGACGTCGCTGGACGGCTACACCGACGCTGCGGCGATCTCGAATTACGCCAAAGAGCCGATGGCTTGGGCAGTCGCACGCGGTCTGCTGCAAGGCACCACCGCGATGACCGTCTCCCCCTCGGAGGGCGCGACGCGGGCGCAGATCGCCACTGTGCTGATCCGCTTCTGTCAAAAGCTCGGCGGCTGACAAAAGAATATCAGAAAAAGCGGCAGCCCCGAAACGAAAAAACCGTTTCGGGGCTGCCTCATTTATCCGTAATCCCTGAAAAAATGATAACCGTCCGAAAAATTGCTAAACTGCGGCGACCGCCGAAACGGTCGCCGCAGAAGCTGTTTGTTGATTATTTTACGAGCATATCGAAGCGCATAACGATCGTCGCAAACTCCGCACGGGTCGCCTGGTCGTTCGGCCAAAGCTTGCCGTCGTAGCCGTTGATGATGCCGTTATCCACTGCCCAAACGATGTCATTCAGCGCCCACGCCTGAACATCGCCGCGGTCGGTATACTTGTCAAGGTTGCCCTTGGCGGTAGTATCCATCTTGGAGACGTTCTTGGCATATCTTGCGAGCATCGCGGTCATCTCCTGACGGCTGATGTTCTTGTTCGGGCGGAAGCTGCCGTCCTTATAGCCGTTGACAACGCCGACCGAAGCAGCCCAGTTGACCGCATCGGTGTACCACTTGCCTTCCTCAAGATCCTTGAAGGTGCTCTTTTCGGTGGCGGTGGGCTTACCGGCAAGGCGATACAGAACGGTCGCGACCATCGCACGGGTCAGGGAGCTGCTCGGCTCGAAGGTATCGCTTGCCGTACCGTTGAGCAGACCCTTTTCGACAGTGTATTTCACGGCATCCGCGAACCAGTCGGTGCTCTTAACGTCGTCAAACACAGCCGCAACATCGGGAATCTCGCTGACGATCTTGATCTCGGAACGGTTGCGGACACGCAGGCGGGAGAAGATGGCGCTCGTTGCGCTGGTCTCGTCCACGTCGCGGGAGCCGATGCCGACACCGGTAACCGTCATGCCGACACGCAGGTTATCCAGTCCCGTGTAGGTCTTCATGATATAGCCGTTGATGAACAGGCAGGCTTCGCCGGTGGTATCCTTGACATAGATCTTGTCGATCACGCCCTCGGTCTTATGGATAGAGGTGACAATGCCGCCGATCTTCATCAGGTTACCGATGGAGGAATCCGCCATTGCCGTCTTGCAGGAGACGGTCTTGGGCTTGATGATATAGGTATCATCGGAGATCACACGGCAGTAGCCGTCGTAATCGGAGCTGAGGTTCAGCTCGACCTCGCCGCAGTAGTAGGTCACCGCGCCGTGGCAGCGAACGTTCATGCCGATGGCATAGTTGCCGGCGACAGGGAAGGCGTTGATGCCGTTGCCCTGCTTATCCTGCACATAGATGCAATCGAAGAACGCAGTGTCCTGATCGTAAGCCGAGGCGTTGGAGGTAACGTAGCCCTCGATGGTGTACTGCTCACCGCTGCGGCTTTCGGGGACCTTCTTGACCGTGCTGATGGGGGTGATCTTTTCGTTCTGATACTCCTCGTTCATCTCCAGGAGGATGTTCTGAACGATGAACTTATTGATGTACGCCTGATCGTCCTTGATGTCGTAGTTGGACATGAAGGTGACGCCGGAGGTAACGACCCAGCCGCCGCCGGGCAGATCCTCGTAGGTCATGATCGCAACATTGTCCTTCTCGACGGTCGTGGAGGTCGCGTTGGACGGGTCATACTCGGGAACGAACGCACCGCTGTCGAAATAGCCGTCGTAGTGCGAGCCCCAGGTGGTCTGATAGCCGCGGACAAGGACCTCGACCTTCTCGCTGTCGGTCACCTGCAGCGGAGCGCCGTTGTACATCTGGAAGCCGGTCTGATTGTCGGGTGCCGGCGTAGTGCCGTAGGCGTTGGAGGCAATGTAAGCAGCCTTAAGGAAGCGGTGCTTCATGTTGAAGTTCTCCTTGCCGGAGAAGTAGACACGGTACGCCTCGCTTGCCTTCATGTCGTTATCGACGATGATGCCGTTCACGACGCGGGTATGTGCGCCGATCGCTTCCAGCAGAAGGTTGGAGTTATTGGCACAGTTATCGAACGTGTTGTCACGGTCGGACTTGGAGCAGATGATCACATTGCCGCCGTTTTCGACGTATTTCTTCAGCGCAGCGATCTCGTCGGCGGTGTAATCCTTCGCCTTGCGGGTATTTCTGACGTAGTTGACCGTCAGGATCAGCAGCTTATAGTCCTTAAGGTTGTCGTAGGTGAACTGACCCTCGCCGATGTACTTGACCAGCGCACCGTTCGACGCGGCAAAGCTGATGAAGTTACTCATGCTGCCGGAGTAGTCGCCGGAGACATAGTAGTTGTCATGGCCGGAGTCCACGGCAATGCGGGTCAGACCCTCGGCGGAGCGGACCTTATGCTTCATCGACTGCTGCACCTTGAAGTTCTTGCCCTCGTAGGTGCCGTAGTAGGTGACCGTGATGGTCTGATCGCCGGCGATCTCGCGGGTGTAGTCGAAGGAGTAGACCTTGTTCGAGCCGGCGGAGATCTCAATGTCCTCGATGAAGCTCTTAATGGTGGTCTGCTTGCCCTTCGCATCGGTCAGCGTGAAGCGGACCTTGTTCAGGATGTAGGAGCTCTCGGTGCCGTTGGTGAGGGTGGAGGAGATTTCCTCGGACTCACCGGTAACGCTCAGAGCGGCGTCGGTCTTGATGTTGCAGGTGATGGGGGTAGCTTCACCCATCCAAACCGGAGCGGTAACAGCGATGTCGCCGTCAGCCTGCGTGACCTTGACGTAGTAGTAAGCGTCGGTGTGCGGGATGGCTTCGTTCAGCTCGAAGGTGGAGCCGGCGGCGGTGTAGGTCTTGAGGACCTTGCCGTTCTCGCCGATGATCTCGATCTTGCCGAGCTTTTCGCCGTCGGGATCGGAGACGGAAAGGCTGACGGTAACTTCCTTCGGCTCTTCCATACCGACGTCAACGACGGAGCCCATGATCTGATCGTTCAGGTTGTAGTAGATGCGGAGGTTTTGGTCCTCTGTGGAGTAAACGCGGCGCTCCGCGAAGGCGCGGTACAGACCGGCTTCGGTGAAATCGTCGGTCACGACGACGTCACGGCAGGTATTGGAGTCGCCCCACTTACCCTTGTGGTTATCCTGGTTGTTGGTCGGCGCGACGTGCCAGCCCTTGGCAAGGCACTTGTCGTACTCGGAATAGCTCGGCCAGTAGGAGCTGCCGCCGACCGCGCCTTCGCCGTTGCCGACCTCGATGAGGTTCAGGATCGCGTCACGCACGGGGGTGTAGCCGGCGTAATCGTCGAAGGTGCCGAAGGTGGTGCCGGGGTGGTTGAACTGGGAGACGACCGGAGCGTCCTCGATGTACTTCGTCTTGAACTCGGTAACGGAGGTATCCTGAACCAGCGTCTTTGTCTTTTCGTCGTACTTGACGGCAACGCCGTTGTTCGCATTGACCATCAGGTCGTTATACAGGTGCATACCCGCATAGCTGTTGGTCTTTTCGTTCAGTGCGCCGTTGTTACGGGAGACCGTGCCGTAGGTGTTATAGGTGTTGGTATGACCGGGACCGCCGGACCATGTCATTTCGTAGCCGTAGGCAGCAACGAAATCGTCGCGCATTGCATTGTACTGCGCCGCCGTTGCTCTCGCCTCCTCCCACTTGGAGAGGCTGTCGCCCTTGGTCAGGGAGGTCAGATCATAGTAGGAGGTCGTGGTTGCGGTCTTCGTGGTATCGAAGTAGTTGGAGTGGTCGGTCACGATGAGGAAGTCCACATCGTCCGCTTCCATTGCGTGCTCATAAGCATCCGCCAGCGTACCTGCGCCATCGGAATACTGCGCGGTATGGGAGTGAATCTGACCGAAATAGAGGCTCATGCCCGCCTCACCGACGAAGAAGGACCACGTCATCTCGGTTTCCTTACCGTCGCCGCGGGTGATCTTGAGGTCGATGACATGACGGCCGTCCGCCATGTTTTCCGCAGCCTTGTAGGAGACCTTGGTATTGGTAACGGTCGGCGTGACAGCCGCGCCGTCGAGCGTCATGACGACGGTGGGGTTGCTGCCGCAGTTGGCGATCTCGGCAGAGATCTCCGGACGCTTCTCGGTCTTTGTCGCCGCGTTGGGCAGCGGAGAAACGGAAACGATCAGCGGCTCATCCTTGACCTCGATCTCCTTGGTCGCGGAGTAAGACATACCGTACTCGTTCGTCGCGTCGATCTTGAGGGTGAGCTTGGTCTTGCCCGCGAGCGCGGAGGCGGGAACGGTCGCATCATAGTGATACGCCTTGGTCTCCGTCGGGGTGATCGACTGATACTCGCCGCCGACGCTGTACTGGACGCTCAGGCTCGTAACCTTCGTCAGCTCGTCGAGCACGAAAGAGAAGCCGTAGTCCACGCCGATGAACGCATCGTTCGCGGCAATATCGACCTTCGGGTTGAGCACATAGCCCAGACCGAGCTTGTCCTCGACCTTAAAGAAGCGCATTGCAAAGAGGTTCGCGCTGCCGTTGTAGGTCCAGCCGCTGAAGGAGTTGCTGAAGAACTCGATCGAGACGCTGTTGGAGCCGTACTTTGCGGTCTTGTTGACCATCATGTAGCCGCCGGTCATTTCCTTCAGCGTCCAATAGCTGTAGTCACTGTCCAGCGTGTCCATGTACAGGCACTCGGCGTTGTTGATCTTGCCGTTCTCGCCCGTCTCGTTGGGGGAGGTGCGGAGATACTTGCCGCCGTTTTTGAAGGTGTAGTAGGTGCCGTCAAAGCCGACCTCAAAGATCAGCGAGCCGTTGCCCGCGTTGAGCGTGCCGTCCTCGTTGAGGGAGGAGACGGCGCCGGTCATGCTGGGGGCAAGGGCATCGTCGGACTGGAAGCTGAAGCAGACGCCGCCGTACTCGTTGAAGATCGCGACCTTGTCGCCGTCGGCAGGCTTTTCGCCGGCAACGGGCTTCTTTCCGATGTAGCCGTCGCCGTCGGGGTCGGCAGCGGTCTCGTCAATGGAATAGAACGTGAAGGTGAAGATTTCGGACATTTCCTTCATCGTCCACGCCTTAAAGGAGCCGTAGAACTCAATGTAGATGTCGTACTTGTTGTTGAACTTGACCTCCGCGTTGGAGATGGTGTAGCCGCTGAAGCCGCCGGTAGCAGGGGTAATCTTCCACTTTGTGCCGGTCTCGGCGGTGTCCTTCATTTCGAGCGATTCGGCGGAATCGACCCAAAGGTACTTTCCGCCGCTCATAATATAATAGGTACCGTCGCTGTTTTTCTGCAGCTTGTAGACGCCGGCACCCGTGCCGACGGAAATGTCCGAGCTTTCCTCGGTGGTCTTCGCCTCGGCAACACCGATGCTGCCGGAGGCGCCGTTGGCAAATACGCCGGGTGCGGAAGCGCTGTAGATCACAACCGCCTGGTTGTCCGCGGGGATTCCGTCCAGCGGGCTTGCGGAGAAGGTCGGATCACCCTCCGCCGCAAAAGCGAACGTAGGCAGCATCGCAAGAACCATGACCAGCACCAAAAGCGCCGCTACGGTTCTCTTGAGATTGTTTCTCATTCTTTGTCCTCCTTACAATTTCCTGTGCTCTGCGGCAAAAAGAGCGCAAAGCCACCTATATTGGTAGTACCATGATAGCACAGTTTCCTCGGAATTGCTACATCAAAAACTCCGTCCGCGCCGCCTTTTTCAATTTTTGGTGATTCTCACAATGCCGCGCTCCGCCGCAATTCAAAAACGTCTTTTTACAGCTATCAAAAATGTCGGTTTTCTTTGCAGCTCAAGTCTTTGGTCAATTTGCCATTCAACCGTATTTCACGCAGCCTTTGACTGTTCCCCGCGTTTCGGCGATGTCCCGTGCCGTGCCTTTCCGCCGCAGCGGAGCGCAAAACACGCCGCCGTCCTTTCTCTTGACTTCCCGCCGCCGCTTCATTATAATAGCAGCATCCCCCTTCGGAGGTGTTCTGATGAAAAAACAAAGTCTGATTTTCCTGATCGTCGGCAGTCTCTGCTGCCTCGGCGCTGCGGTGCTGCTGATCTGCTGCATTATCAACGGCGGCAATTTCCTGCATTACGGCAGCTTGGTGCTGACCCTGCTCGGGGGCGGCGTCATTATTTGGATGGCGCTGCGGCAGAATAAGCTATATCGGCAGGCGGCTGCCGCCCCTGTTGAAAAGAAAAGCCGCCCCGACGCTCCCTCCCCCTTGGCGGGAAAGGCAAGCGGTCTGACCGCGCGGATGGTCGCGCTTCTGATCCTCACGCTGTCGTGCGTCGGCTTCTTCTTCCTCTACGGTGAGGCGCTGCAAACGCCCTCGGTCCCGCAGTCCACGGTCCAAACCGGCATCGTCTATGAGCGCGGCAAGGTCATTGCGATCGACGAAAGCACCTATCAGGGGCAGCAGGACGTCGAGGATGTTCCCGTTGGCAAGCAGATCGTGCAGGTCGAGCTGACCGACGGCGAGCACAAGGGCGATGTCTATACCCTCACCAATAACCTCAGCTATCTCTACGGCACGGTGCTCTCCGTCGGCGACCCCGTGACCGTCACCTTCTCCATGACAAACGGCGAGATTGAGAACATCGTATTGGCAGACTACGACCGCACCGTCCCCGCCTTTGTGATTCTCGGGCTGTTTCTGCTCGTTACGATACTCGTCGGCGGCAAGGTGGGTGCAAAGTCCCTGCTGGGTCTGGCGTTCACGATTCTCTGCGTCTTTGCGCTGCTGATCCCGATGCTGCTCGGCGGCGCACCCACGCTCTCGTCGGTTCTTCTACTTTGTACCTACGTCACGGTCGTGGAATTCGTCATCCTTGACGGCGTGAATAAAAAAACCGTCTGCGCCATTCTCGGCACAATGTCCGGTGTCATCTTCGCAATGCTGTTCGGGCAGCTCGCCTGCGCTATCTGCCGTGTGGACGGCTTCAAGATGTACGTCGCCGAGCCGCACATCGAGGCGCTGCTGCAAATCAAGCAGGGGCAGGACCCGTTCGCCTCGCTGCAGATCGGTGATCTGCTCGTCGGCGGTATCCTGATCGCGGCGCTCGGCGCGGTCAACGACGTCGCAATGAGCATCAGCTCGGCAATGAACGAGCTGGTCGCCGTCAACCCGGAGCTGACGCGGCGGCAGCTCCTCCGCTCCGGCATGAACATCGGACGCGATATGGTCGGCACCATGACCAACACCCTTATCCTTGCGCTGGTCGGCAACGGTCTTGTGCTGATGATCTACCTCTGCTCGCTGGAGCCGTCATTCAAGCAGCTCATGAGCACCGCTTTTCTGTCCGTCGAGATGGTGCAGGCGCTTGCCAGCTCCATCGGCGTTATCCTTGCCGTGCCCATGTCGGTGCTGATCGGTATGCTCCTGTTCGGCAGGAAAAAAGCCGCGAAAAAAACCGTATAAAGCTCAAACACCCCGTCGGTCCTCCCGACGGGGGCTTTCATAATCTCAAGACACGGCGGCACTTCTGTTTCTCTATGACAGGTGAGGTGGTAAAAACAAAGGTTTTGACGGAGGGAGAAAACAACTGAATTGTTGCGGATTTTCAAAAATATACCGGAAATTGTTCGATTTTTCTCTCCCTCAGTCAGTTTCGCTGACAGCTCCCTCCCAATCCAAATGCTGCCCCATTCTATACACGCCCAAGCCCTGCCGTGCGCGCCGACTCTCTCTCACGGCAGATTTCCGCCTTGCTCTCGCTTTGGTTTTGTGGTAAACTAAAAGTATCCAACCGAAGGGAGGAACACAACGTGACCTATCGCTTTGCGATCTGCGACGACGACCCTGCGCAGACCGAGGCACTTCGCGCCGCCGTTGCCGCATGGGGCAGCACCGTCCACTGCGTCTGCGCGACCGACTGCTACCCCAGCGCGGAGGCGCTGTGGTTTGCCTGTGCGGACGGCGCGCCGTATGACATTTTTCTGCTCGACGTTGAGATGAAGGCCATGAGTGGGCTGGAGCTGGCCAAGCGCCTGCGCCGCGCGGGCTGCCGCGCCGAGCTCATCTTCGTCACCTCCCACTTTGAATTCATCGCCGAGGGCTATGAAGTCGACGCGCTGCACTATCTCGTCAAGCCCGTCGCACCGGAAAAGCTGGCTGCCGTGCTCTCCCGCGCCGCCGAGCGGCTGACCATCGAGCCGCCCGCCGTCCTGATCAACGTCGGCGGCGAGACGGTCAAGCTCTTTGAATCCGACCTTTTATACGTCGAATCCTTCCTGCACGACCTCGTACTGCACACCACGACCCGCGACTACCGCATCAAGGAGAACATCTCCGCCTTTGAGCAGAAGCTCAGCGCGGACTTTTTCCGCGTCCACCGCTCATATCTGGTCAATCTAAAGGCCGTCACCCGCATCGGCCGCGCCTCGCTCACGCTGTCGTCCGGCGCGGAGGTTCCCGTCGCCCGCGGAAAATACGACGCCGTCAACCGCGCGTTCATCGAACGGAATTGAGGTGTGCCATGCGAAAGAGAACCTACCTTCGCCTCGTCCACATGCAGGAGGAGCATGACAAGCAGCATCTGGACGAGGTGCGCAGCATCCACAACGAGATGCGCGGCTATAAGCACGATTTTCACCACCATTTGCAGACCCTGAAGGGGCAGCTGGAGGCCGGCGAGGTCGACCGCGCCCTTGCCTATCTGGAGCAACTCGACCGCACCCTGCAAGCCGTGGACACCCTGCAGAAGACCGGCAACGTGACCGTCGATGCCATCCTTTCGGCAAAGCTCGCGCAGGCCAAGGCCGCGGGCATCCCCGTTACCGTACAGGCCAATCTGCCCGCGCAGCTGCTGCTTTCCGACTTGGAGCTGAGCATCGTGCTCGGCAATCTGCTCGACAACGCCATGGAGGCCTGCCGCGCCGCTGAGGGCGAAAAATTTCTCCGCCTCACCCTTTGCCGCAAGGGCAGCATGCTCTACTGCTACCTGCTCAATTCTGCCGGAGCGAAGCAGAAAAAGTTCGGCGCGCTCTTCAAGACCGCCAAGCCCGGCGCGCACGGCTTCGGCCTGCACCGCGCCGCGGCGATCATCGAGCAGCACGGCGGCTGGATCAAATTCAACAGCGAGGATGGCGCATTCACCTCGGAATTTCTCGTCCCCGCCGTGCCGTAAAACGCAATTCGTGCACCGCTGGATGCAGTTGGTGCACGATTTTCCTATTTTGCACCGCGCTGTGTTAGGATAGCGCCGGAAAGGAGCGATGCGTTTTGAACACCGAAAAGAAAAAGCCCTACCGCTCGGCGTGGAGCAACGCGGTCTGGAGCTTTCGTACCATGCTGCGCAGCACGCCGCAGTCCTTCTGGCTCATCGCACTGGCCGTGCCGCTTTCCGTCTTCCTCGCGTGGGCGGAAATTCGTCTGCCCGCGCTGGTCGTCGCCGAGGTGACGCAGGGGCAGTCCTTCGCCCACGCGGCAGCTGCCGTCGGGCTGCTGCTCGGCGCAACGCTGCTGGCCGCCGCCTTAAGCGAATTCTTGCAATCGATGCAGGGGGTCTACGCTACCCGCTTCCGTTTCCGGCAGGATGCCGCGCTGGATGCCAAATCCATGCGCTGCTTTTATCAGCAGTACGAAAGCAAGGCCGTGCGCGACCTACGGGAACGCGCCTCATCCGCCCTGTGGATGAACGCTGGCAGCGTGCCGTTTCTGCAGGTTCCGCAGCAGGCGATGAGCATCGTGCAGAATCTGCTGTGCTATTTTCTGTTCGGTACGGTCATTTCCTTCGCCAGTCCGTGGCTCGTCCTGCTGCTGACGCTTGCGCCGCTGGTCAACTGGTTCTGCGTCCGGGTCTACAACCGCTACGAATACCGCGCCCGCGTGGAACGCGCCGATCTGGAAAAGCGCCTGCGCTACACCGCGAAGCGCTCTGCTGATTTTGCTGCGGCGAAGGACATCCGCGTCTATGGCATGGCGGACTGGCTGCGCGGGATCTACCGGGATTTGACGGAGCAGCATCTTGCGTGGAAGGATCGCCTGAACCGCCGCAGGCTGCTGCCCCGCCTTGCCGACCTCGGCGTGATCCTGCTGCGCGACGGCGCGGCCTACGCCGTGCTGATCTCGATGGCGCTGCGGGGCGAGCTGACCGCTGATCAGTTTTTGCTCTATTTTGCGGCGATCTCCGGCTTTGCGACGTTCGTCGGCAATCTTCTGAGCGCGTGGAACACCATGCAGGCCGCCAGCTTAAAGGTCAGCGATTATCGCGAATACATCGACCTGCCGGAGGACGACGAGAGCGCCAAGCTGGATGCTTCAGCGCAGCTCGGCCACGCCCCGGAGCTGACGTTCGACCATGTTTCGTTCCGCTACGACAGCGCGGAGCAGAACACGTTAGATGATCTGAGCTTCACGCTCCGTGCCGGCGAACGGGTGGCGCTCGTCGGCGCGAACGGTGCGGGCAAGACGACGCTCGTCAAGCTCCTGTGCGGCCTTTACCGCCCGACGGAGGGCGAAATTCGTCTGAACGGTGTACCGATTCAAAGCTTCCGCCGTTCGGAATATTACCGCCTGTTTTCGCCGGTGTTTCAAGACGTACAGACCTCGTTTTTCTCACTGGCCGAGACGGTCGCAGCCGACCTCGGCGAGGCCGTAGACCGGAACCGCGCCGAGGCGTGTATGCGGCAGGCGGGGCTCGGCGATAAGCTGGATTCGCTGCCGCACGGCATCGACACCCGGCTCGACAAGCAGATCAACACCGACGGCATCGAGCTTTCCGGCGGCGAGGCGCAGAAGCTGATGATGGCGCGGGCGCTATATAAAAACGCCCCCGTTCTGGTGCTCGACGAGCCGACCGCCGCCCTCGACCCAATCGCCGAAAATGAAATTTATCTGCAATACCGCGACATGACCGAGGGCAAAACCTCGCTCTTTATCTCGCACCGGCTGGCCTCCACCCGCTTCTGCGACCGCATCCTGTTCCTTCGGGACGGCAAGATCACCGAGGAGGGCACGCACGACGCGCTGATCGCGCAGGGCGGCGAATACGCCAAGCTCTACGAGATACAAAGCTGCTGGTATCGCAAGGACTATCCGGGAGGGGATGCAATATGACGCTTCGTGAACATTGCCATATCATTTCCCGCTCTCTGCGTATGCTGTATCGGCTGAGCCGCCGCTATGTCTGGGCGCTGACGCTGGGAGCTGCTGTGACGGCGCTGCTGCCTTACGTGCCGATTTATTTCTCCGCCCGCCTCATTGATGCGCTGACCTCCGGCGCAGGCATTCGAACGTTGGCGCTCTACGCCGGGCTGACCGTCGGGCTGACGGCGCTGCTGACGATCTGCAAGGCGCTTTTGGAGGCGCAGACGGAGCGCGGCAAGCTGGAGCTGGACGATGCCCACGAGTGGCAGTACGCCGAAAAGACCATGCAGCTGTCCTACGCCTCGGTCGAGGATCGGCAAACCGCCCTGCTGGCCGAGCGCATCTACACCGAGACCAGAACGGGCTTCAATCTTTTCTACTTTGCCGGCTGTCTGAACCGGGCCGTGCGCTGTCTGGTGCAGGTCGTCGCGTCCGTGTCGCTTACCGTGTCCTTTTTCGCCGTCCAAGCCATCCCGCTCTGGGCGAAGCTGGCCTTCGCGGGCGGTGTCGTACTAACGCTGGCGGTCAATATGTTCGTCAGCAAGCGCTCGACCCAGCTCAATAACGCCTACGCCGCGGGCTGCACGCAGAGCAATATTACGCTCGACCGGTTTTTTACGTATGTTTCTCATTACACGACCGGTAAAGACATCCGGCTCTACGGCATGACCGGCCCACTCAGCGCTTTTGAGCGGCGCTTTTACGACGACATCAGCGCACGGGAGGCAAAATGCACCCTGCAATGCAGCGCGCTGAAGCTGCTGTCCACAGGCATGGAATATCTCCTGCGCGGCGGCGTGTACCTGCTGCTGATCGCGGGTGCGCTTCAGGGCGGGCTTTCCGTCGGTTCCATCGCGCAGTATGTTTCCAGCGTGATGCTGCTCCTGACCGCGGCCGTCGGGCTGGTTCGTGTGACGCAAATTCTCGCATTGAACGACACCTATACCAAGCGCTATTTTTCCTATTTCGACATCCCGAACCCCATGTATCAGGGCACGCTTTCCGTCGAAAAGCGGGACGATAACGACTATCAGATCGAATTTCGCGACGTTTCCTTCCGCTATCCGAACACGGAAGCCTATGCCCTGCGCCATGTGAGCCTCAAGTTCAAAATCGGCGAGCGGCTGGCTGTCGTCGGCCGCAACGGCAGCGGCAAAACGACCTTCATCAAGCTTCTCTGCCGCCTCTACGACCCCACCGAGGGTGTCATCCTGCTCAACGGCGTCGATATTCGGAAGTATCGTTACGATGAGTATCTTTCGCTTTTCTCCGTGGTTTTTCAGGATTTCCGCCTCTTTGCCTACTCGCTCGGCCAGAATGTCGCGGCGGGCGCAAACTACGACGCCACGCGCGCCGAGACCTGCCTGCGCGAGGCGGGCTTTGCCGACCGGCTTTCCGCCATGCCGAAGGGGCTGGACACCACGCTGTATCAGGACTATGACCCCGCGGGCGTCGAAGTCTCCGGCGGCGAGGCGCAGAAGATCGCGCTGGCGCGCGCGTTGTATAAAAACGCCCCCTTTATCGTCCTCGACGAGCCGACCGCCGCCCTCGACCCGGTCTCGGAGTACGAGGTCTACCGCAAATTCAGCGAGATCTCCGGCGGCAAAACAGCCGTCTACATCAGCCACCGCCTCGCCTCCTGCCGCTTCTGCGACAAGATCGCCGTCTTCGACACCGGCCGCCTCGTCCAGCTCGGCACCCACGAAGCTCTCCTTTCCCAATCCGCCCTCCCCTACGCCACCCTCTGGCACGCCCAAGCCCAATACTACACCGACCCCCTATAAAAACCCCGTCCGGCTGTTTGAAGTGACCCCAACATTTATTGTAGGACCTTTTATTATAGAACCTTATTTCAAGCGGTTTTCGGGCATAGAAAAAGTCC